>NZ_FMTR01000052.1:0-2988 GCF_900100135.1 Pseudomonas sp. NFACC05-1
TCGAAGTCAACCTTGGCCGAACCGAAAACTTCGGAGCAGACACGGGTCAGAGCAGCGGTCAGCGTGGTTTTACCGTGGTCAACGTGACCGATGGTACCGACGTTGACGTGCGGCTTATTACGTTCGAACTTTTCCTTAGCCATCGAAATCACCCCTAGGAGAAGAATTTAGCGAGTCACACAAGCCATTAAAACAAAGGCAGATATTTTCATATCTGCCTTGTTATATGGAGCTCTTGAGCGGATTTGAACCGCTGACCTCACCCTTACCAAGGGTGTGCTCTACCAACTGAGCTACAAGAGCGAAACACTTTGCACAACCTGCAAACTTGGAGCGGGTAGCGGGAATCGAACCCGCATCATCAGCTTGGAAGGCTGAGGTTCTACCACTAAACTATACCCGCGGAGCTTGCAGCTCACGCTAAAAATGGTGGAGGGGGAAGGATTCGAACCTTCGAAGTCGTAGACGTCAGATTTACAGTCTGATCCCTTTGGCCGCTCGGGAACCCCTCCTAAGCGAGCCGGCATTCTATATCATGCCAGCCTTCTGTCAAGCATTTTCTCATTAAAAACCTGAGGTTAGCTGCGTTGACGTCGCTTCGTACCGCTAACCTTTAAAGGTCTTCGCTGCGAAGCGGGCGCCATTCTATGCAAACTACCCAGCGGGTGCAACCCCCTCGCACGGCATTATTTTATGTTTTAACTCATTGAATTCTTTAGAAAGGTTTTGAAGCAACGCTTCATTCACCTTTCCCACGCTTTCCTGGGAAACCTGAACCCAGAATCCCCCACCCTCAGGGGCATTTGGCGAGTTCGGCGCAGCAGAACGACTTACGACGCCCGAGGCAGCCAATCGCTGCTCCAACTGCCTGGCCAGCTCCGGACGAACAAAACCACCCAAGTAAACACAAGTCTTTTGCGCCTCACCGGATTTACCCAGGTCGCGCCTGACAAGCGCATCCGCCGTTTCGCTCAACAGGTGAATATCCTGCTGCGAACCGCGGTACAAACTGAGCGGAGTCACATCCTTGGCGCGAAGCGGGGCCTCCTGCTGATGCCAGATGTAGTAGAAGACATTCAAAACCAGCAACAACAGAAACAACCACCGCATAGAAAACCTCAAGACAAGGGACAGGCCATCGCCAAACCGACAAAAACCAGGTCGGGCACCACCTTGGCATCAGGAACAACCCCGGAAACCAGATTGGCGTCCCCACCCGTGAGAAACACCACGAAATCCTCCCCCCAATATTGCTGCGCCAATTCAAGCTGAGTCAGGACAAACCCCCTGAGCATCAGCATGCAACCGCGCTCGACCGCTTCGACAGTTGTCCGACCTGGAGCGAGACTTTCATGGGCACGCTCGGCAGCCATATCGTCATAGCGAATTCTTCGCGTATGAGTACGCAGTTGGTTACGCATCAAAGGCATGCCCGGACAAATGAATCCACCGAGATGCTCACCATCCGCCGCCACAAAATCAGCCGTAATGGCAGTACCGAAATCAAGGACCAGGCACGCGCCTGAAGCAAGATGGTACCCACCCAGCAAGGCCAACCATCGATCAAGCCCCAACCGCTCGTAATCCTGGTAGCCGTTTTTCACCCCCGCCATTTCTCGGGCAGGCACAGCGCGGGTCACCGACACCCCAAATACATCAACGAGAGAGGCGACCAATGAATCCGTCTCCTCCGGAGTCCTTACACTAACAAGACGACATTTCTTGAGTTGGAACTTCTCGGCATGGCTCAGGCTCACCAGCAAATCGCTGTCAGAGCTGACCACGCCACCTTCGACCGGCGTCACCCCATCGGCACGAAGAACACGCCATTTGATAAAGCTATTGCCGCAGTCAAGCTCAAGAATCATCACGCAACCTCAGGCTGAGCTCACCACCGCTAAAGTTTTTTTCCACACCGTCTACCTTCAAACGCAGCGCACCCTGGTGATCAATGCCCAGCACAATACCGTCAATTTTATTAACACCGGCAATCAGGGAGACAGCCCTGCCCTGCCAAAGATGGTATTGCTCCCACTCCGACTGTATTGCAGCAAACCCCGATGCGTGATGAAGCCTCAGATAGCGCTGAAGCTTCGCACCCAATCGTGCGACCAGCTCATTTCGATCAAAATCCCTTCCTGCCTCAAGACACATGGATGTCCATTGCTGGTCGACCTCATCAGTCGATTGCATATTCACATTAATCCCCACCCCAAGGACAACGTGACAAACGTCCGCAGGATCCCCCACCAACTCAAGCAAGATGCCGGCGATCTTTTTCTCTCCCACCAGGACATCATTAGGCCATTTCAGCCCCGCCTCAGCGATCCCCATATCACGCAGGGCATGCATGACAGCAAGCCCGACGACCAGGCTCAGCCCTTCGATCTGTCGCATACCGCCGTCAATGCGTAGCACTAGGCTGTGGTAGAGGTTTTCGGCGAACGGACTGACCCACTTACGACCACGACGACCACGACCAGCGATCTGTCGCTCAGCCAAAACCATGAACGGCGCCGCCGCCCCACGCTCGATCAAACGCAGCGCCTCGGCGTTGGTCGAGTCAATAGCGTCAAAGATATGGACAGGCCACTCGCGAAGGCCTTTTGCGCAAATCTCTGCAGCATCCAAAAGCACCAGAGGCTTAGCCAACTGATACCCCCTACCTCGAACCTTATGAACAGACAACCCTATTTCTGCTTCCAAGTGCTGTAATTGCTTCCATACAGCACTACGACTGATACCCAGCGCAGCACCCAGCGCCTGCCCTGAATGAAAGCGACCATCCTTCAGAAGTTTTAGCAACGTGAGCATGCGGACTGCGCCCTGATAATGAGGCCCGCATGATAGCCATGCGCAAGACAGTTGCATAGAAACACAAAATGACTTTCCCGCGGGCAAAACAAAACCCCTACCTGCATCAGCAGATAGGGGTTTCGGAATTTAATCTTGACGATGACCTACTCTCACATGGGGAAACCCCACACT
>NZ_FMTR01000035.1:0-45977 GCF_900100135.1 Pseudomonas sp. NFACC05-1
CCTCGTCAACTGAACGAATCAGCTCTAGCCGGTGATATCGGGCCCGTCCCAGGGAGGGCAGGGACGGGAGGCTGTTCTGGTAAACGAGCGCTTGGTGTTCAGGGTTGAGATAAATCCTACCGCATAAGCGAGATAAATCCGGTCTATTCCGGGATAGGCTGGCACAAATTGGGACAGCCTATGCAATACCGTTGCAGCCAGCGCAACAAAAAACACCCCGCTCAGTCATCGACTGGCGGGGCGAACATATCGGCCTGGCGACGCGCTATCTCGTCTTTTCGAACCGCCTTAACAATCTTATAGATCCACTGAAGCGATACCCCCCACTTGCGTGCCAGGTCGCTTTGATTGGTGCCGTTGAATTCCTCGTAGATCTGCCGATCCCGCCGGCTCAGCTTGCCCGCCAGCCCCATTGGGAAATAGACGTTCTGCCCACCCCAATGCGCCGCCATGCGATCGGTGACCTCCTTGGCCACATGGCGGGCAGCCTCATCATCCATCGACACCAACTCACGTAGCGCGCCCGCAATGTGTTCAGTCAGATCAACCAGCAGTTCCGGCCCCTTGCTTCGGAAGTCATTCATACAGCCTTCACCGCAGCATCAAGGGCCAGGCTCATTGATCCTGCTCCTTCACTGGCGTAAACCAAGCCACATCAACACCTCGAACGGTCACGGTGTTGCAGGTCAATGGCCCCGCAGGCGAATAGCGAATCCCTCGCAGCTGAGAACCAAAGCGGCACATAAACCGCTCAAGGCTGCTCAGTTCAATAAAAATCTTATTGTCCAAAAGCACCAGAAGCATGATCGAAACCCCAGCATCACGAATGTCACGCGTTAACTCATTGAACGCGGATAACTGCGCCGGAAACGCCTCAGTCAATATGCTCAACGGTTGTACCGGTGTCGCTATCGCTGCCAAATTCAGAGAATCCATCTCAAACCCCCTTAACGACATCGGCAGTCACCTTCGGCACACCCAGTTGAACAGCCAAATTCATCGCCGCGATCATCAGATTGCCAATCGCCAACGGATAAAGCAGAGAAACGGTCCCATCCCGCCCACCATGGCGAGTCGGCTGAGACAGCCGTGCCGCAATCGCCTCAATGGCACCCTGATCGATGACGTCCCCAAGCACCTTGCCCACTCGATCAAATCGAAACGTCAAAAACTCCTCCAGACGCGAATGCTCAACCGGCGTCAACGTGACCCGTTCACAACGCTGCACCACCTCACGCACATCCGCATTACGCTCGCTTAGCTTCACCCCAAGCTCGGGCTGACCGATCATGATGACACTCACCAACTTAGTGAACCCGACCTCCAACTCCAAAATGCGCTTAAGGTGTTTCAGCGTCGGCACCGGCAAACTGTGCGCTTCCTCAATCACCAGACAATGGCGATACCCGGCGGCATGCGACTCCTTCAACGCCTTATGCAACTGAGCGAAGCGCGCCTCGGGACTGCTCTTGGGCTTAGACAGGGGCGCGACAGCCGCCATCATCGACTCGGCAATGTGCGTGCTCTTCAGCGACTTGCCCTTAACGTCGTTATCCTCGGACGCCAACACATACGGCTCAATGACCATCACCGGATCATTGTTCTCGGCAATGCGGTTCACCAGGTCTCGGCGGAGCGTACTTTTGCCGGCCCCCGATTCCCCCTCAACCGCCAGAAACCCACCATGCCGCGCCGTTTGATACATCGCCTCGCGCACATAACGAATATCCGGGCTCACCCACATATCCTGAGCACACTGCAGCTCATCAAACGGATCTCGAAACAGACCAAACGCCTTACGAGTAGCTGGCTGTAGCGTTTGTTTAGGCAGTAACATCAATTCGTCCTCCCCGGACGGCTCTTTCACAAGGGCCGGACCTGCCGTGTTGGCGCACGGCGGGTCCACTTCATCAAAAGCATTAGCAATAGCGGCGTCATTGGCACCGGACTCCGTCAAGAATCCCCGAATGCGCCCCCGCAAAACCTCACCATCCAGACTGCGCGGCCAAAGGCCGTGGTTCAGCAACTGCGCAACCGTAGCGCTGCTCAAACTCAGCGACTGAGCCAACGCCGCCTGAGGTCGCCCCATCTCCTGCAAAATCCTTTTCAGCTTCAACATCACTCACCTCCAACGGTGTGGCGCATGACTTCAACAGGCCGTTTCAACTCAGCCTCAACCGCCTCAATCTGCTCTTGAGGAACACCTTCTGGAAAACGCCTCAGCAACCACCCAAACGTCTCAGCCGACCAAAGATTGCCCAACCGCGGACGCAGAAGCTTCGCCGCCTCAACATGACTCAGCGGGGCAATCTCAACAGAGGGAACATTGACGTTCAGACTCGTACCGCGCCGTGGCAGATAAGCCGGCAGCACCGTGTCATTCACATGTTTATGCGGATCAATCAGCCCACCAAACGGCACGGCCTTCGTCTTACGCACGGCCTGTGCATCGGCCTGATTACTCGTGCCGGTCGCAATTTGCTCCAACACCTTGCGCGACACCTGAGCCGGCGTTTCGGCATGACGCTTGTACGCTTCGCCGATAGTCGCCGCAGTCTCGCTAAAGCCAAACGCATTCACCCCAATGCGCTCAATCACGTGATACCGCTCACGCCCGTCATCGCCCACCAGTACCGCAATTGCCGAGTCCTTATCCCGCCAACAATTGCGAGTGATCAGCAGCTGTTCGCCCACCATCACCCCCGGCACCGAACTCACATCAAACTGCGAGCCCCGGAACGAAACCCGCAGCAAATTGCTCACCTTGCGGTTTTCCGGCGTGCTCACCGCCAACTCACGACACACCTCAACGCTGGGCGCCAGCCGCAACTGCTCCTGCTTAATCAACTGCCAAACACCGTACCGAGTGCGCCGCGTGCGGGTATGAATCGACGTTGCATTGAAGTACCGCATCCACTGGCCGGCCCAAGTATTGATCTGCTCCAGACTGCTAGCCGCTTGAAACTTCAAAGCACTTTCAAACTCACGCTCAACAATGTTGTGTGCCTGTTCAACCTGACCCTTGGCCCGTGCATTACCGACCCGATTGATAACCAAATCGATCGACAACACACGGCAAAGATTGCGAAAAATACCACTGGTCATCGCCGCCCCAGGGTCCGTCATCAGCACCCAGGGCACCCCATGAAATGGGTCTGAATCACTGCGTTTCTGCATTGCGTTAATCAGTACCGCACACAGGTTCTCCGCTGATTCCGCCCCCAGCACATACTCGACATACAGCGTGCCGCTCGTATGGTCCGTGATCACATACCGCCACAGACGCTGGCGTTCGATCTTCTTCAGATTCGCGGGCTTACCGTCATAGAACTCGGCCTTATTCATCACCCGAGCGCCGTCATCGGCCAGATAAAACTGCGTCGAGATCGACGCATCAATCTGCCAGACATGATTGGGGTGCTGACTCGCCAACGACACCGCCGGGGCGTCTTGCAGCAATTGCTCGGGGTGCAACTTATAAGCGCGCAACGCCCGGCTGATCGCACTGCGGCTCAACGGTCGAAACTCCCCCGTTTCCTCATCCACCCGGCCAGCCATCACCAAGTTATTACTGCGCAAGCGCTCAACGGCCCGCACAATCGTCGACAATTGCTTATTGTTGGCCCGGATCGACTCCAGCAAAACTGCCGAAATCAACCGTGCTTCCTCGAGTGGCAACGCGCTGCAACCCGCATCACTGCGCCGCTTTCGCGGCTTCGCCAAACGCACCGCCTTCAACTGGCGTTGCAGAGTAGAAATCGAAACCCCCAACGCTAGCGCCCCAGCTTCGTAAATAGCCGTACGCTCACCATGCACAGCCGCATCAGCGCGCTGTGCGACCTGCATCAACTGCTCAATGTGTACCGGATTCATCAATCAGGCCTCCGCAGGCGTCATCCAGGCCACGCCATCCGCCTGATCTGGCAAGTTGAACTCACTGCGAACCGCCCCCAGCGTGATCTCCAATTGCCGAATCAAACCGGCTTTAAAGACACGGTGATCCTCACCACCGACAGCCAACGCCTCCAGCTTCGCAAACCCCTCGCGCAACGGCCCTAACACACTGGCCTCTGCCTCATAAGCGATCGCCGCCACTTCCCCGCGCAAAGCCTTCGCCACCTCATCCGCAGACATCGCCTGGATTCGCTTACGGGATACCTCCAACTCCCGCCGAGCCTTATCCAACTCGCCGGTCTTCTTCGCCATCACCTCGCTCTGCGCGTTGTAATCGGCCTTCATCTCATCAAGGCGCCGGCCTAACAGATCCTTCTCCTGGGTGTGCTTGGCAATCATCTCCTCTGCAAGATCAACAAACGCCTCCTTGTCACCGGCTTTCGCCACCTCAATTAGCGCCGCCTGCTGGTCCTGCGGCAAACGCCGATACTGGCGCAGCTCGCGATACCCGATCCCCATACGCGACATCGAATCCAGCGCCTCCTCACCGAAGGCCCGCAGGTTCGCGATATCCCGATCCACCTGATCAACCGAACGCCCCAGCAGCCCGCAAAACTCCTCCCACGTACCGCTCAACACCTGCGCACCGTGCGGACTTTTGCGCCCGGCCAGCCCTCGATACAGCTTCTTCTCCTTCACAAATGCCAACTTCGAAGTCCGCACCGTGCGGGAAAACGCCTCAAACACACCGGCCATTTGTGCCTGCCCCAGCAACTGACTCACCGTGTCACGCTCTTCACTGTGCGAGGCGTGAAGCGCAGCCATCGCGTTCTGATCAGCCGTCAACATCACCCCATCCAAAACAGGCAGCGACAGCGCCTCCACGGGTATGCTCTTGCTCCGTGCCATACAACCTCCTTAAACGATCGACCCAGCGGCAATACGCTGATTGATTTCCTGCATACGCTCCGTCAAACGGGCCATGTGCTCGGCATGCGCCTGTGCGATCTGCAACACACCCACCGAGTGAGCAAAGCGGCCGTTATCCAGCTTCACCGCCAGACCTTCCTCAATCAGGGTTTGCATGGCCCGGGTGATATTGCAGGGACTGTCCTGCGTCAGCTGCGCCAACTCCGTATTACTCAAACCCGTCACCGTGTGCCCCTTCAACGCCTTCAGCGCACGCAAAACGCGTGCAGCAGCCGACACCGAACGATTCATAACCTCGCCTCCGGCTCAGACATTTCAGGTAAATTGACACCCTCAATACCGGTGGCATTGAGTGGCAATGGGTTCAGGCAAAAAGTGGAAACAACGAAAAAGGTGTGAATTGGTGGGTTTTTTGTAGGAAAACTCTTTTTTTGCCCTGCGCACCCACACGACGTAGGTTTTAAAACGGTAGATTCCGAATAGCCGATATGATTTTTCATCACGAGCCTCACGCCACAAAACGGTTGAGCTCAAGGGCCGTCGCCGGATCAGTACAAATTTCTCCGGCCTTAAGACCCAGTTTGATCGCAATCTCGTGGGCCTGACCCCGTACACATTTCTTGCGCCCACCCAACACCTCAAAAACGAGATTGGGTGAAAAACGATTGGCGATTGCCCATTGGGTAATCGAAACACCTTTGGCCTTGAGCTCCGCTCGGGCCTGATCTGCTGTACGTAGCGCCATGGGTTCACTCCGGGGGCTGCGGGCACCGCTGAGGTGCCGATTAAGTTGCCGTTCATGGTCGAACGGTGTGAATTCATGATGGAACCAATCGGTTCCCATTCAAAGGCTTTCTGGTAACCGAATGGTTTCTTTTTGTGAGCGACTGCGCGCAGAGCGGACACGACTTGGCCTCAACCAGACCGACTTCGCGGCACTGGCCGGCGTGACAAAAAAAACGCAAATGCTCTACGAAGCAGGCGAACGCGTGCCCGACGCTAACTACCTGGCCGCCATTGCCGAAGCCGGTGCCGACCTGAGCTTCATCGTCACCGGGCAAAAAAACACCGCCACGCCGTCCGCTGCCGCATGGGCGCCCATCGACAGCGAAAAACTTGGCCGAATTATCGAAATGCTAGAAGCGGCCGCCAAACAAGCCGGGCGGCGCTGGCCGGCCAAAAAGTTGGCCGAAACGGCCACCGAGATCTACAACGCGCTGGGTGACGATCAAGGATTTGATCAACCACGCGTTGAGCGAATATTGAAGTTGGTAGTAAATCGCTAAATAGCAAAGGAATTCTATGCGAAGAGACGACGAGGCCCTGGTAAGCAATCTGTCAGCCAGGCTATCTGAGGAAATCGAAAATCTCCCCAGGGACGGAAAAAATCGCGAACTCACCATCAAGATCAAGGGCAACCGGGGGCATATCAACCTCGGTCATCAAACCTTTGACATAAAGACTGCCAAAGCACCCCCGCCAGAAGGCGGTGATCGTGCTCGGGAATGCCCGCAGTGCCGCCACTGCACATGGCGCTACACACAGTTGTGCATGCACTGTCATTACAACCTGCACCGTCACGACGAAGTCGCTGAGCAGGAAAAAGATTGGGCGCACAAAAAGCGACACAATCTCCAAGTGTTGAAAGCAGGTGTCTGCTGCGTCGGCATTACCGGTCTCAGCTTTTTTGTCATGGACTATCCGCTTGAAACGCTAAAACCGTTGGCCTTAGGCCTGACAGGTGCTCTGGGATTCTTTGCACTCACAACCATGAGGTCACACAGATAAAGCACTGGCAGATAACCGCCAGCGTTAAACGGTCAGGGACGACCAAAGACACTTTAAAAGGAGGTTTCAATGACCGAGAGAAAACACTGCACCCCTTGGAAAGATCGGCCAGCCGCCGAGAAAATCACCCTGATAATCGGCTGGTGTGTTATCGCAAGTCTCATGGTGTACGGGTTCCTGCCGAACAAACCCGAACCGAGCGCCTCCTCACCAGGCGCCGCATCTGAAACACAACCGCCCACAGCACGATACAACGGCCCCAGCGCACAGGCACTGAGCAGTGCAACCCAATACCTGCTGCAACTGGACAGCGCGATGGCCGAAGGTATGCAGATACTCAAAGCCGGCCAGCTCCGTGAGCTGAATGCTCGCAGCCAACTATTCAAATCACTGCTTGAAGGTGGCTACGCGCAATTCGGTCGTTCCGTGTTTCAACCGCTGGGCAAGTGCACCTCGGCGGCGATCTTTGCTAATAGCTGGTGGCAGGCCCACGTGACTGCCATTCGCCAAGGAGGCGCTGAGACGATTCCTGGCTCGATTCAAAGTCACCTGGATGAATACAAGCTCAACCGAGCTGACTGCCTACAAAGCGCGGATCCCTCGGTCGAAACCTCTGCGCCAGAATCGACAAAACACGGCGGATAGACCGGCATACCTAGACACCGCTTTGGTACCGAGCCAATAAAAGCAAAAGGATAACGTCCAGTAAGTTGAGTTCGCCTCAATCGTGAAACGCTACAAAGCGGCTACGCTCATCAAATGATTAACCGGCGTTGAATTCAACGGTCATTTTATGGCTGATCAAAGGTGAGAGGATAACTGTGCCATGAAAGCTCTTAAATTAGTCGTGATTTTGCTATCGATAGATGCAGGCTATACCCTGGCGGATAGCTGTGATGCAATTTTAGATGAAAAATTAATGACTGCTTCGTCCATAGTGGATCAAAGTGAGGCAGAGTCGGCGGCGAAGTATGCCTTTTGTAACAAGTCATTCTCAGAGATTCAAAAATCCACCAGTGGGTCGATAGGCGGAAGTTTTAAATTCATTAGTGCGAATGCAAGTAAGGACGAGAGCTCTTTCAATAAATGGAAGCAATCGAATTGTGGTGACTCATCTAGTTCTTCTGCAACCGCAAAGTACAGATTCTCTGCGCAGAAGGCTCTAGGTGAGGGGGTAGTGGAAGCATGGCGAACCTGTATGCTTCAAAGGGATGGTCTCAGTTGTTTGGTCTCGCCTGGAAGCGATAATGAATCAGTTAATTTTATTTATTCTTGGAGACCCAAAGGGACAGGTAAAACCGAATTGCTTGGGTCGACGATTTATAATGGAAGCAGAATAAGCAGTGAGGATGAAAAAAACAAGGTTGCTAAGGATGCTTCAACTGTCTATCCAGGGAAGCAAAATATCATAATTATTCGAGATGATACTAAGAAAAAAACCATAGTCAGCATGAACACATTGTATAACGGAGACGTTACAGATGAATGCCATGTTGAGGTGCCGGCCCTAATATCCAAAGAGGAGAATGCTGCTCCGGCAATTAATGTGAAAACCATTAAAGGCCGTTGGTGTTACTCTTCTGCTAGCGGCGCCGCTAGCAGCGGGATGTCAGCTCCGCCTAGTGTCGAATTTATTCAGTCTGGTGATAACTGGCAGGTTTATTATTCACCTACTCAAGGGGCTAGAATCCCCGCTGGTGGAGTAGATAGAGTCGAAGTTGAGGACAGTGATGGCGAAGTGACGGTGACTGAGGTAAGCAAAGATATGATGTTGCCGCCGCCGAAAATCCCCTCACTCTATTTCAGAGGTCCATTTCCGGCGCCTCATGCTCCTGTAACCCCTTCTCAGGCTATCCCTGGGGTAATACCAGCACCTGGCACCGCGCCGCTTCCAGCCCCCTCAGGTTCATCCGAAGGGTTAATAATCACCACGGTGGTAAAGTACGACATGCCGAATAATAATACTTTGCAAGCAAGATCGGTAAGTGTTACTACCAATGTTACTGGAGATGAAAATTCCGGTAGTTTATATCCGCTTATAAGATACAGTCGGTGTGATTAGTAATGAATTATTTCGCGGGCCGTTATCAATGCTCCAGCCTACGACGGGAATGCCAAGTCGATCTGCAACTGGCTTTCATGCCACTGGTCAATCCCGGTTAACTTATTGGCCACTACATTATTGGAGATCGAAATGACCCAATCAAAGAAGAACTATTGAATCATCGCGGTGAGCCTAGCTACATCGGAGAGAGCATTGTGCTTGCAGGGAATCGACATGCCTGGGCACGGATCTCCCTCTCCCTAAACCCGATTAAAAGCCCCTCCAGCCCACGCCGCCCACCATAGCGGCGTGAGCATTTCTAGCGCCTCAAATCACAGGGGCGCCACGACTGGAGGCAACCCCCCATGCGACCCAAACACCCCCGCGGCATCCGCAACTACAACCCCGGCAACATCCGCCACACTCATCGCGTCCGCTGGCAAGGCATGGCCACCACCCAGACCGACAACCAATACGTCCAATTCATCAACCCACGCTGGGGCATCCGTGCCATCGCCCGCGTCCTCATCACCTACCAAGACAAACGCCGCGCCGCCGACGGCAGCCCCATCGACACCGTCCGCGAAATCATCGAACGCTGGGCGCCGCCCTCAGAAAACAACACCGATGCCTACATCATCAGCGTCGCGCGCGCTCTGGGCCTCGACCCCGATGCGGCCAGCGTCGATGTCTACGACTTCGACATCATGCGCGCTCTGGTCACCGTCATCATCCGCCACGAAAACGGCCCAGGCCCCTTGCCGGGCGGTCGCTGGTACGGCGACACCATCATTGCCGACGGCCTATCACTGGCCGGCATCGAGCGCGGTGTTTTCCACGGCCAACTCAAGGGGGCGCCCGTATGAGGCTCATCAGCGATTGGCGCCACGGCTACAAGCTCTACAGCCTCCAGATCGGCTTGGTCATCGTCCTGGCAGGGTTCGCCCAACTGGAACTATTGCCCCTCTGGCAGCCCCAGCTAACCCCCAAGGCCTACGCCACCCTCAACAGCGCACTGGCCGTCCTCCTGTTCGTCGCACGCCTGATCAAACAAGGGCCAGACCGACCACCACAGCGCTAAGCCCGCGGAGCGTTGAATGAACCTCAATGAACTCAACTTCGGCTTCCAGACCGTGCAATGGCTGGTCCTCACCGTACTGGCCCTCTACACCTGGATCACCAACCGCCACACCGCCAGCGCCCGAGAACTGCTTGAACTGCGCACCCGCATCGTCGCCCTCGAGGAACACGTCCGGCACCTGCCAGACCCATCAGCGGTCACCGACCTATTGGGCGACATGAAAGCCATCCGCGCCGAACTCACCGGCGTCAAAGACGCCCTCAGCCCCTTGGCCCGGTCCCTCGACCGCATCAACGACTACCTGCTGCGAGAAAAAACATGACCCCCTATGCCGACTACCTGCGCCACGACATGCGCCTGGTCATCTTGCGGCTGCTGGTTGAAATGCCCGGCTACCGCGCCAACAGCTCCGTCCTCAACACCGCCCTCGACAATTTTGGCCACACCGCCAGCCGCGACCAGGTCAAAACCGAACTGCAATGGCTCGCCGAACAGGGCGCCGTAACCCTCGCCGACATCGGCCCGGTACTGGTCGCCACCCTCACCGAACGCGGCCAAGACATCGCCGCCGGCCGCGCCCGCGTGCCCGGCATCAAACGCCCGGGGGCCTGACCATGGCTGGCAAATCCTCCATCAATCGCCTGCCACCCCTGGTCAAGGCCTACATACAAAAACTTCTGCGTGAAGATCGCTTAACCCTCGACGACATGCTCGCCGACATCCAAAAGCGCTTCCCCGACGAAAAAGCTCCCAGCCGCAGCGCCCTGGGCCGTTTCAAACTGGGCTTCGACGAACTCATCGACAAAGCCCGCCAACAGCGCGAAATGGCCGAAGCCTTCGTCGGCGCCTTCGGGGAAGACGCCTCAGACAAAACCGGCGCCTTACTGGTCGAAGCCATCTCGACCCTGACCTACCAGGCCGCCATGGGCGCCCACGAAAAAGACGACGTCACCGTCGCTGAAGTCTCCGCGCTGGCCCGCGCCGCCAAAGCCACCATGGAAGCCCGAACCCTCAGCGTCAAAGAACGCCAGGCCATCGAAAAAGCCACCCGCGAACGCCTGCTCCAAGAGCAAGCCGTCGAACTCGACGACGCCGTCAAAGCCCAAGGCATGACCGAAGACCAGGCCCAGTTCTGGCGGCAGAAATTCCTCGGCGTCAAACCATGAAACCCGTCTCCAACACATTGCGCGTCATCGAATGGGATGAACTGCCGCCCAGCGTCCGTCAGATCCCCGAGGGCTACGACCCGCTGGGCGAAGGCATCCTGATGGCCCACCAATCGCAATGGCTGGCCATCGGCACCCATATCAAACTCTGTGAAAAAGGCCGCCGTACCGGCATCACCTTCGCCGAAGCCCTGGACAGCGTCATCACCGCTGCCTCGCAAAAAATCGCCGGCGGCATGGACTGTTTTTACATCGGCGACACCAAAGAAAAGGGCCTGGAATTCATCGGCTACTGCGCCAAATTCAGCCGCGTCATCGCCGAAGCCCAAGCGTCGGGTGTCAGCCAAATCGAAGAATTCCTCTTCCAGGACCAAGATGAGGCCGGCAACACCCGCCACATCAACGCCTACCGCATCCGCTACGCCTCGGGCTTCAAAATCGTCGCGCTCTCCAGCAACCCGGCCGGCGTGCGCGGCCTACAAGGCAAAGTCATCATCGATGAAGCCGCGTTTCACCGCGACGTCGCGGCCGTGCTCGACGCCGCCACCGCACTGCTGATCTGGGGCGGACGCATCGTCATCATCAGCACCCACAACGGCAAAGCCAACGCCTTCAACCAAATGGTCAGCGACATCCGCGATCAGCGCTACGGCAGCAGTGCCCAGGTCTTCCGCGCCACCTTCGACGACGCCGTCGCCAACGGCCTGTTTGAACGGGTCTGCTTCATGGCCGGCAAGCCCGCCACGGCCCAAGATAAAGAGGCCTGGTACAAACAAATCCGCAACGCCTACGGCCCGCGCAAAGCGCAAATGCGCGAAGAACTCGACGCCATCCCCCGCGACGGCAACGGCGTTTGCATCCCCGGCGTCTGGATCGAAGACGCCATGCGCCCCGGTCGTACCGTCCTGCGCCTGGCCCTGGACGACGACTTCGCCCAACAGCCGGTCTACCGGCGCGAGGCCTACGTCAACGACTGGATCGAGCGCTACCTGGCGCCATTGCTACAGCCGCTCCCAGCCGAGCGGCGCCACTTCCTCGGCATGGACTACGCCCGGCACCGTGACTTCTCCATCATCTGCCCGATGTCCGTTGACCAGGCACGGCATCGCGACGTGCCGTTCGTAGTCGAAATGCACAAAGTGCCCACCCGGCAACAGCAGCAGATCCTGTTCTACATCCTGCGCCAGCTGCCGCGTTTCGTTGGCGCGGCCCTGGACGCCACCGGCAGCGGCGAAACCCTCGCCGAAGACACCGCCGACGCATTCGGCCACAACCGCATCCAACAAGTGAAAATCACCCGCAGCTGGTACGGCGCCTGGATGCCCAAATTCGTGCAACTGTTTGAAGACGCGACAATCACGCTGCCCAAAGACGACTCGCTGCACCAAGACATCCGCGCCATCGAAACCGTCGACGGCATCCCCATGATCGTCAAAGCCCGCAAACAAGACCTCAAAGACCCCGACCTCTACCGCCACGGCGACTTCGCCGGTGCCGGTGCGCTCGCCAACTTCGCCACGCTGGAAGTCGCCAGCGGCCCGGTCACCGTCAAATCACGCCGCCCGCGCCAGGGCCAGCGCCTCACCCAGGGGTACGCATGAACAACACAGGCCTATGGGTCAGCCCCACTGAATTCGTCCACTTTGCCGAGCCCCAACGCAGCCGCTCCCTCAACCGCCACATCGCCACCCGAGGCCGCGCCCAGGCCAGCGACTTCGGCAGCCATTTACCTAACCCAGACCCGATTCTCAAAGCCCAAGGCAAAGACATTGCGGTGTACCGCAACCTGCGCAGCTCAGCCCTCGTCGGAGGCAACATCCGCCGCCGCAAAGCCGCCGTGCTGTCGCTGGAACGAGGCCTGCAACCTGAAGACACCGCCAACAAAGTGGAACGCTTTATCACCGACTGGCTCACCGACCTCGACCTGGACCGCATCATCCGCGAACTGCTCGACGCACCGTTATTCGGCTACCAGCCCATCGAACTCCTATGGCGCCCCGTGGGCAGGCATTGGGTGCCACAAGACCTGCTCGGTAAACCGGCGGAATGGTTCTTCTACGACAAAAACAACGCGTTGCACTTTCGCGCCAAAGACGCCGGCCCAGACGGCGAGCCCTGCGACCCGCAACGCTTTGTCGTCGCCCGCCAAGACGCGACCTACGCCAACCCCTATGGTTTCCCGGACCTGAGCATGTGCTTCTGGCCGGCCACCTTCATGAAAGGCGGGCTCAAGTTCTGGGTACAGTTCACTGAAAAATACGGCAGCCCCTGGGTCATCGGTCAACACCCACGCGGCGCCACCGACGGCGAAACTGAACTTCTGCTCGACAGCCTCGAAGCCATGGTCCAAGACGCCGTCGCCGCCATCCCCGACGACGCCAGCGTGCAAATCATCGAAGCGGCCGGCAAAGCCGGTAGCGCCGACGTCTACCGCCAACTGCTGGAATACTGCCGCAGCGAAATCAACGTCGCCATGCTCGGGCAAAACCAGACCACCGAAAAAGACACCAACCACGCCAGCGCCACGGCCGGCGCCGAAGTCACCCAAGACATCCGCGACGGCGACGCCGCCATCGTCGCCAGCGCGCTCAACGCCTGCATTCGTCACGTCATCGACCTCAACTTCGGCCCCGACGTCGCCGCGCCGCGCTATGCCCTCTGGCAACAAGAAGAAATCGACAAATCCCTGGCCCAGCGCGACAAGGCCCTGACCGAGTCCGGCGTAAGGTTCACCAACGCCTATTGGCAGCGCACCTACAACCTGCAGGACGGTGACCTACAACAAGCACCGACCCGGGGCGACAAACCCGCATTCGCCGAAACCACCCAACACCGGGCGCCGGATCAAGCCGCCCTCGACCAAGCCATCAATAGCCTGCCGGCCGAGCCCTTAAACCAACTGACTGAAAACCTCGCCAACCTGATGTTCATGGCCGACACCTGGGGCCGCCTAAGCACCAGCGCAGACCGGGAAGACTGACATGGTTAGCCTCGCAAAGCAGCTCAACCCCGCGGACCTCAAGGTCATCTTCGGCCTTGAGCCCGCCAACGCCATCGCCTACCTGAAGGCCAAGGGCTACGCCATCACCTGGCATTGGCAAGACATCCTCGACCAAGCCCACGACCACGCGTTCACCGTCGCCAAAGCCATGCGCCTGGACCTGCTCAGCGACATTCGCGCCGCCCTGGAAACCGCCCTCCAACAGGGCCAAACCCTCCAGCAATTTACCGCCCACTTGAAACCCGTCCTACAAGCCCAAGGCTGGTGGGGCCAGCAAGTCATCGTCGACAGCCAAGGCAGCGCCGAAACCGTCCAGCTCGGTAGCCCACGTCGCCTAAAAACCATCTACCAGACAAACCTGCAAAGCGCCTACATGGCTGGCCGCAAAGCCAGCATGGAGCAGGCCACCGAGACCCACCCGTACTGGATGTACATCGCCGTCCTAGACGGAAAAACCCGCAGTAGCCATCGGGCCATGCACGGCCAGGTCTTCCGTCACGACGACCCCATCTGGTCAACCATCTTCCCGCCTAACGGCTTCAACTGCCGCTGTCGCGTCGTCGCCCTGAGCGAAGCCGCCGTCAAGCGCCGTGGGCTTACCGTTACATCCAGCCAAGGGAAAACCTTTACCGAAACGGTCGAAACCGGCACTGACAAACGTACCCAGGAAATCAGAACAGCAACCGTGGGAGGCATCCGAATCACCAACGCCCAAGGCCACACCATCACATTTCGCACCGACCCAGGCTTCAATCACGCCCCCGGCACCGCCTGGCAGAAGGCCTGAAACGCAATTAACCACACCCACCCGTGGCGAGGGAGCTTGCTCCCGCTGGGCTGCGCAGCAGCCCCAAACTCAGCCACCTAGCACCGCAAACCTAAAATGGAAGGCATCCCATGTTCACCATCGAACTAGAGCACCAACACCTGCAACAAATCCTAAGCCGAGTGGAGCGGACTGTCGGTGACCTAGCGCCACTCATGCGCAGTCTGGCCGCTGAGCTCGCCAGCCAGACCGAAGAAAACTTCGAACAGGAAGGCCGTCCCCAGTGGCCTGAGCTTTCCGACGTCACCACAGGACGCCGAGCCGAAACCGGCCACTGGCCCGGCAAGATGTTGCAAGTCAGCGCTGCGGGGCTGGCTGCCTCGATCTCCACCCAAGCGACAGACAGCACGGCGGTGGTGGGTAGCAACAAGCCCTATGCGGCGATGATGCAGTTCGGTGGGGACCAGGCAGATTTCCCGCAACTGTGGGGTGATATTCCGGGCCGACCGTATCTGCCCATGGATGCTGAAGGCAACCTGCAACCCGAAACGGAACAAGCCCTACTGAAACTAGCACTCTCTCATCTTGAACAGGTTGCAGGCATCTAACGTCACAAAGGCAGACAGTGCCCGTGACACGGCGGTTAGACGGAAACGGCGCTAGAGGGACGAGAACCGCTTCAGGGCAGGGGCCTATTAAGCCGCCCATCAAGCGCAAAAGGCTCTTGCAGCACCAGCTCGTACAACCCATCGGCCAGATGCGGGTTCATCAACAAATTCCAGCTATGTGGCGAGACACTAGAAGGGACCAGCACGAAAGGGTGCTTGCTCAACAGATCTGCACCAAACTTTTGCTGACTACGGCTTGGCGTACCCGGTACTAACCAGTTGGGGTTGGCAATGCTATCTGGCTGAACGACATGAATGCCGGACCGGTCAAGTACGCGGGCTTGTGTCAGGCAATGAGGTTTGCAGTCCAGCGCATCGAAATCCTTATGCACTGCAACTTCAAGAATGGCTGTAGAAGCGTCCAGAGCCGCATAAACCGTCGCCATGCCCTTAGGGTTCCAGCGCCCACCCACTTTTTCAGCCCCCACGCCCGAATTCCAAGTGGTGGCATACTCAGCAGGATCAAGACGCCAGAAATGGATCTCACTGCTCAAAGGGTCTTTAGCCATCAATAGACCCCATACTCAATGCGCGTCAGAAAGTCAGTCACCAACTCATACCCGACTGAATTGGAAATCAGGTCAATCGGTGTCTCACCGTCCAGGCCCCGTGCAGGTTTGGCCATCCATTGCTCGGCAAGCTCACGCGAACCCAGGACCACCGTTGCCTTTTCCAAGACCTCGGCATAATTGAGAGCCCGCGTACTTTGCTCTGGGGTCAAGACTTCATTGGGCGTTTTTAACCGCCGCGCCAGCGTGCGCTCAGACGTGCCAACGATTTTCGACAGCACACCGCGCCGCTTATACACCTCACTGTTCTCGACCATATCAAGCACAGATTGCAGCGAGAAACCTTTACGAACGGCCCGGTATATCTCCATACGATCATCGCCATCTTTTCCAGAAAGCAACACCGCGACCATGGACGGAGCGTGACTGGAATCTTGCATCATCACCTTTACCGTGCGCTCGCCACTACTCACAACGGCTACGAACGCACCAGATGCGCGTGGTTTGACGTTTCTTTTGCGGATGCCATCTTTCGCGGCCTCAACGACTGCAACATCTTTTTTCTTGGCGCTCATGGGTACCTCCAGCACTCTGTCATCTGGCATCAACTATAGTGCCAAATGGCAGAAAATCCTAATCCACAACGTTCGTTACGTCGGCCCTGCCGAGCAAGGCTCGCTCTTAGAAGGCGAGGCAAAGCCTAGCCAACGTGGGATAGGTTAGCGGTAGCCTCCCGGCACCGATGCACAGCTGGCCGTCGAGTTCACCAGCTAAGCCGAAAAAGATTTCGGGCGACAAGCTAGGCCGATCACTGGCTTGGCAAATGTTTACAAATCGACGGTACAGACTTGGCCGCCTTTTGGGATCAAAAGCATCTAATGAGCGGTTGAGCTCTATTTATCAGGGATAGAAAAGCATTGCGATGCGGAATTTAGTCATCAAACAAACTTCTCGCAACTCCCATGTTTTTGATGCTCTTGATGTGTTTTAAGTCATCATTGCTTATTTTTTCCAGCCCCACAAAAGCTACATCATTGAATGAACTTGTCATTGGCCCACTCCATGCGCCAAAGAACTCTTTCCCTAATGGCTTTAGCATTGAGTAATACTCAACGTAATACTTAAGGTCTTCTCCGTGAGGCCCTAGACAGTTTATTTGCAATAGAGCCATTTCAGACTCGCTAAGCTGGGCCCGCACTATATTTGTGTAATTTCTTTTTCGGCAATAATCAGCATAAAGTACATCATCAGAAGCTTGCGCCCCATCAATAGAGACAAAATCAAACTCTGTACTTTGGCTGTTGTCAATCATTTTCATAATCCAATAGAGGTTGCGAAAATAATGACCAAATACACTAACTTTACCTTTGCAAAAACTTGAGACGTTTTGCCGTACGTCGCTGTCTGTTGATGGTGGCGGAGAGTAAAATATACTATCTTTGTAAAAACTTTTAAACTCTCTTACAACTAGATCAATGGCATCTCGGCCTTCGCTGATTTTGCCAGGCGTATTGGAGTATTTGATGTCAGCTAGTATTTTGGCATGCGTGTCCAGCATACCAAATAGCGTGGATTCAAACATTTGCCGCGAGTAAACTGCGGTCTGTTGTCTCTGCTCCTGAGTAGCAATCTTGGCTTCTTGCTGTGCCGCCTTCATTTCCGCTCGTTGTAAAGCCATTGTCTTCAAGACTGCCATCAAAGCAAGAAAGCTCAACAAGGGATTCAAAAAGCCTCCAGCAAAATCACCTAGTTGCCCCCAGTAGCTAGCCGTAGATTGATTAACAATTGATAATACCGGGATATCAACACCTCTAAAAAAATGCTGATACAGGGCACCAAACACGACGCTGCAGGCAGTAATAGCAAATAACGCCACACCAAAAAAGAATATATTCTCAGCTGCATACTTGATGAGTTGCACTAAAGCTTTCTTGCACCACTTGTAAATATCTCGAAACAACATAAAGCCACCTAATATTGAGTGCATCCTACCGCCTTGAGCAACTAGCCAGTCTATTGCTTACGGAGGGTAGTTGAAGTGCCTATACTAAAATTTTAATTTTTTCAATTAGCTATGTCCTTAGCCGGAGCGAGCACATCAATGACGGCAAGTCTCAGCAACGCGCATGACCTTAGGCGGTTTAAAATCCAATTTTTATTCCAAGGGCACCTCAACCCTTTGACACTGGATGGGGCACCCCTTCGACGCTAGCAAATCATTCAGTTGTGCACAAAACTCTACGCTTGCACTGACGGGAATCAAAATGGCCTCCAATAGTTCAACTAGGGGCGCTTTCAGCACAAATCCGTATTCATCCACATACCTGAAGTGGTCTTCACAAGCGACTCCACGATTGGGAAAATTCTCAGCTACATCGTCTTCGCAATATAGTTCCATATCTCTTGGCGGCCAGTTGAAATCCGGAAGAATTTTTTTATTGTAAAATATCAGCTCACCAACATCTATCAATATTCGATATTCATGTTCGATGTCGTACGCAAGCCCTTTAGTAAAAAATGCCTCTCGATGTTGCAGCTTGTCCTCGACATACTTAACGGGTCCAGACCGACAGCCGACAGGCAATATTCTATCTAGGTAGGATCCTAGTTTTATGCGATTAACAACAATAAGAGCGCAGTTGGAACTCTCATTGAATTTCCCGTATTCGTTCCACATAAATCGGGACATTTTATCGTGCCAGAACCAACTCTGAATGAAAGAATGCTGCTTGTCTCTATGCACGATGCCTTTTGACAATCGTTTTGCCTCGTCGAGCGACATATGATTGTCATTGAAGAGTCTGCTATTAATAGATTCAAGTATTAAGCTTTCATTTCGGCCAAAAAACTCACGATCACCTTCCGTTAAATCATCCGGGTAACCGTCGACTCGTCTGAAATAGAAGCCGTCGTCGTTGAGAAGTTTTAGGATTCTGTTACCGGGCATATAGCGTTGCAACAACCACTGATCAAACATCTAAACCCACATCCATGTTGTATGAAGTGGCAAAGTGCTACCTCTTTCGCCCAGATCCTAATGCGTATCGACCCCGCGTGCAATCGGCAAACAGGAGAACCATTCATCGCAAGCGCTAGCGAAGGGAGCCTTGGACTCGACGGGCCACTGTTGACGTGCCATCGGCTAACGACCAAGCACTTAGACATATTCAAGCGGCACCTTAACGAGACCCCTAAAACGTCGCGGCCCAAATGCAGGCTCTGAAATTTGTTCTACGCTCACCAAATGGAGTCAAAAAGCCATCAAGGAGAAGCCCCATGAGAGTCCCATTGCTTGTAGCAGCAGTCCTTACCACCACTGGTTGCGTCACCGACCGCATGACCGACCCTGCGATTGTCACAGTCATAGACCACAAAGCTAAATTCACCACCGTCACGACCACAGCCGACCGCCGGATATTTGTCCTCAATGGCTCCACCAATCGCACCTGTGGAGAACCACCGGCAGGTGTGGCAGAGAATGTAGGCGCGTCGCTGAGTAATAGCCTTACAGCTGCGGTGAAAGCAGGAGGTGCCCAGCCAGGGGTGAGCAATAATTTTGCGGAGAGCGCCGCAAAAACGGTCGTGAACGTCGCGCAAAAAACGCAGGGGATGATGTTATATGAGGCAATGGCGTCAGGCTTATGCATGGCCTATGCAAATGATATGACCATCTCATCGACCGAATATACAAGAATGATCAACAAGTCTGCCGAGATGGCGGCGGTGCTCATCGCACAAGAATTAAATTTGACCAAAGGTGTCGTTGGACCTAACGAAAAACCTCTCGTCCAATTAGAGTCAGGAAGCAGCGGCGCAGCCAACAGCACCGGCACGAACCCCAATACTAACGTGACGAACACCACTACGGCGACGGCTGTAGCGTCAGGCGCAGCGGCAACATCAGTTGCAACCAACGGCAACCAAACGGCAGTGAAGGCAACAGCGGACGCGATCACCCAAGCCACGCCTGCGAATGCATCGATTGAGCAGCGAAAAGAGATTGTCAACGCCGCCACGGCAGCGTCGGTCTCCCAAGCTACTGGCGATTCTGGAAAAGGTCAGCGGGCCGCAGACAGGGCCACAACCGTTTTTGAAGCAAGCGTTGGCTCATCTTCAACCGAAGTAGATGTAGGAAAGGTAGTTAGAGATATTAAGGCAGTTATGGGCGGCTCCTAACACAAGCGAACGACTCCTGATGCTTGGGCAAGAGGACATTTTCAAGTATGCCAACGCTTTTTTTGGCATCGAAATTCAAAACAAACACTCTACTAACGATATTTTTTATAATTACTCAAGCCCCCAATAGAGAAAAAATAGTGAACAGACTTGAGGAACGAATCAGGGACTTTCTGACGATCAACCTAAACACAATCGAATCAGATCTAATTCTTATTCGTAAAGAATATAGGTTGCCCAACAGCCTTGGCTCAGGCGGGAGCATAGATATCCTTGCAAAGGACCGCCTCGGTCACTACGTAATTATAGAAATCAAAAGAAGTGATCAAGCAGCGAGAACCGCCTTACATGAGCTAACCAAATATGTAGCGTTGCTTCGTTCCTCCTTAGGGGTTCCTGCTGAAAAAATTCGAGGCCTATTAATTTCAACCGACTGGAAAGAGCTAGCAGTCCCTTTTTCTGAATACCAGAAAACATGCGAAGTTCCGACGACTGGATACGTTATTTCAGCGACCAATACCGGCGAGGTCGTTAGCTGCACTAAATTTATTCCAGTTCATTTAGAGAGTGGACTCTCTATCAGTAGGCAGCAAAGTCTTATATTGTATAAAGGCATAGGGAAAAGAAACAAAGGGATCGATGGTGTTGTGAATGCTGCACTGCAGTCGCAATTGTCAGACTTTGTAATCTTGACAGCGGACTATAGCGGGGATAGCAGCGAAGTCATTTACCCTTATGGCATATATTTTGGCTTCTCTTCGCCGATCTCAAACCCAGAAGCTGAAGAGTCCGAGCTGATAATGCAATCGTTAGCGTGGGATGAAGATTTGGATGATCTTGATGAAAATTTTCTTTGCGCGTTGATGACTAATATTAGCGGTCACGATACTGTGGAAAGCGGTTATCCTGAAAAACTCAAACTGATGGAAGAGTTGGGCTGGTCAATTGCAGTGGTTGTGCGAAACGGACGCTACCAAAAAAATATTGATATTTTGCCTGATGAACAGCTTATATATGAATTCACAAAAACAGAAGGAGGTGCTAACTATTATCTTGATGCCACCTCTTCCCCTAAATACCCACCCAGCTGGAATAAATTTAAAAATGATGTCCTTTTGATTCTTATGGGAAGCGAAAAATGGGTATCCTTTTTTGAAGCATTGATAAAGGAGGTAGAAGCTGACTCATCCAGCCCGACCATATCAATTCACCTCTACAATCCCGTAAATATACTGATTGGGCTAGCTAAAATTTTTGGAAAAAACGATTTCAGATACCAACCTGGCTTCCAACTAATACTTTCGGGCGAGAGGCGGACAATCATATATTTAGGCCAGTTAGCTTGGAACGGTGCAAAATCAAAGCTTAGTGCTACTGAATGGATTGAGAACTCATACGAATCAGTAGAAGATTACTTCACAATGCTCGCCTTTGGCGAACAGCATCACCGGGAAAGTTTGGCATGCAACGCTCTCGGGCTTGAATACGAGGTTTATAAGATCACAAACCCTGGAAAAGTGGACGAAAGTATGTTCCGGGCCACACTAAAAGATGGGCAAATTGTCGCACGTCCTTTTTCGGATAATGATCCATTAACTTTGAATGACTTTTCCAGCTCCCACAAAGAATTCGGTAGGGAGCTGGTCGAAGTTGTAAAGAACTGTTCCATGGGACTTATTAAATAAGAGGGCTACGCGCTTGGATTACGATCAAGAAACCCTGGATTTACGAGTCTGCGGCTGCTAGGGAGGATGTCAATGGACGAAAGATACCCTCCACTAACGCTTACCCCCATCGAATTTGAGCGACACGTACGCTCCATGCTCGATGCGATGGGGAACTCACTTCTCGACTATCGGTCGCATCACCGAGAGGTTATCCCTGGCGTGGACGGTGACTACGAAATCGACGTATCAGCTCGATTCGCTTACTTGGGGATGGAATTTTTGGTCCTTGTTGAGTGTAAACACTACAAGAATCCAGTGAAACGGGAGACGCTCCAAGCCCTTTACGACAAAATGCATTCAGTGGGAGCTCAGAAGTGCGCTGTATTCACGACGTCTGGTTTTCAATCCGGCGCCCTGAAATATGCGAAAGTGCATAAAATCGCTACGGTAAAAGTCGTGGATGGCCGGAGCGTGTATTTCACCAAATCGTTAGGGAGTGAACCGGTTGAGCCGCCGCCGTGGGCGAAGCTTCCGCCTGTTTCCGGCTGGCTAATTGATGATAACCGTTATTCAGTCGTTTCTGAGGAGCACGGGGAATATCTCAAACGTTACCTTTTTGATGACGAGCAGACGTAGTTCTGGCTGACAGATCGAGGCGTTCTAAACCATGGTAACGGCGGCAACCGTTGCCTTGGTGATAAATGGCCAAACGGGACGCTGCGCCCCGCCTTACAGAATGGCTAATGCGGTCCTGAGGCACAACACTCGCCACCTTTGGTGGCATTGAGTGCACCAGTGCCATGCCCCTTCCTTACGCTGCTCAGTCAAATTACACGGTGAATGACGCCTCTATACGGACACACAAAGAGATCATCTTGGGGTCGATTGCAGGAGCTCGTGTCAGGTGCGACTAGCTTCCCACCGTGCCTCGACTCACGATAAAACAAAAAACCAAGCGTAAATGTTTTATAAAGCCTCCTAGCCGTATTGGGCGTCAATGGTTCACCTCACTACAGCTGATCAACTTTGACCGTCTGAATCTAACTGCCCTGATGACCGTCTAACCTTTCATTCGTGACGTTGCACACCAACTCGACACGTCTACAAACGGCCCCATCCAGTCTTCTCTAAATCTGATTAAAAGCCCCAATCCGCCAAACACCTAAAACTGCGCACACCATCTCCCAACAGCGCAGCCCCATGAACCCACTCCACATCTTCAAACCCGGCACCCACACCGCCCAATGCGGCACCACCTTCCACTTCACCGAAGCCGACCTGGCCGCCACCGTCGCCGCCTACAACCCAACCCTCCACGAAGCCCCCCTGGTCATCGGCCACCCGCAACACGATGCCCCAGCCGCCGGCTGGGTTAAATCCCTGTCCGCCACCGCCCACGGCCTCATCGCCGAACCCCAACAAATCGACGCCTCCTTCGCCGAGCAAATCGCCAAGGGCAGCTACAAGAAAATCTCCGCGTCCTTCTACCACCCAACCGCCGCCAACAACCCCGTGCCCGGCGTCTATTACCTGCGCCACGTCGGCTTCCTCGGCGCACAGCCGCCAGCGGTCAAAGGCCTGCGCCCCATCGAACTGGCCGAAGGCGAACCCGGCGTCATCGAGTTCAGCGAAAGCGAACCGAACACCGCTGCACTAGAAGCAGAAAACCACCGCCTCAAAGCCGAACTCGCCCAACGCGACAACGCAGCCCGTCTCGCCGCACAACAAACCACTCACGCAGCCAGCGTCGCCTACGCCGAACAACTGGTCGCCGCCGGCATGAAGCCGTTGCACGCCCCAGTCGTCATTGCCGCCCTCGACGCCGCGCAGTCCGGCACCACCCCTTTGGAATTCGGCGAAGGCGACCAACGCCAGCCGTTAAGCGTCGGCCTCAAAACCCTCTTCAACGACCTGACCAACCCCGTCAGCTTCACCGAAGTCGCCACCAAGACCCGCACCGGCCTAACCGACGCCGCGCCCACCAACCCTCTACTCGCCGACGCCGCAGCCCGCGCCCAACGCTAGGAATCCCCCATGGCCACCTTCAACCAACCCAAAGACCTGGGCGATTTGCTGCTGCTCCAAGTCAGCCCCGGCTGGACCAAAAGCAACGTCACGCTGCTCGCCGGCACCGACTACCCACTCGGTCAGGTGCTCGCCAAAGTCGCCGGCAAATACCAACGCCTTGATCCCACTGGCAGCGGTGCCGCCAAAAAAGCCGCTGCCGTTCTGGCCGAACGCGTAGACGCCACGGCTGGCGATCAACCCGGCGTGATCATCGCCCGCGGCGCCGTCCTCGCCATAGCGCACCTGGTCTGGCCCGCCGGCATCACCGACGCCCAGCAAGCCGTCGCCCTCGACGAACTCAATGCCCTGGGCATCGTCGCCCGCGCAACCCTCTAACCCGGAGCCACCCATGAACCTGCCAGACCTGTTCAGCGTCGCCAACCTCACCGCCGCCATCAACAAACTCCCGGCCATCCCCGGCAAGGTCGGCGCCATGGGCTTGTTCGACGAAAAAGGCGTCACCAGCACCAGCGTCATCATCGACGAGCGCGAAGGCCGCCTGGTGCTGGTGCCCAACACCTCACGCAACGACGACCCCGCGCCGCTCGAAGGTCGCAAACGCAAACGCCGCACCTTCGAAACCCTGCACCTGCCCGTTAGCAGTTCGATCCTGCCCAGCCAGCTACAAGGCATCGCCGCCTTCGGCCAGGAAAGCGCCACCGCGCCCGTCGTCACCGTCGTCAACGACCACCTACAGGAACTGAAAAACAGCATCGAAGCCACCCGCGAATTCCAGCGCGTCGGCGCACTGCGCGGCCAACTGCTGGACGCCGACGGCTCGGTGCTGTTCGACCTGTTTGATGAATTCGACGTCAAACAGAAGAAGGTCACCGTGCCCCTCAGCAAGCCCGAGACCAACGTGCGCAAAGCCTGTCTGGACGCCAAGCGCCACGCCGAATCCAAACTCGGCGGCGTCATGGTCACCGGCTTTCGCGCATTGTGTGGGCCAGACTGGTTCGACGCCTTCACCGACCACGCCAAAGTCAAAGAAGCTTTCGCCCACTACCAGGCGGCCCAAGACCGCCTCGGCGGTGACATGCGCTCAGGCTTCACCTTCGGCGGCATCGAGTACATCGAATACGACGTCACCGTCAGCGGCCAACGCTTCATCCCGGCCGACATCGCCCAGGTTTTTCCCGTCGCCCGTGGCGTGTTCCGCCTGTTCAACGCCCCGGCCAACTACAACGAAACCGTCAACACCCTGGGCCAGGCGTTCTACAGCAAAGCCGAGCCGCGCAAGATGGGCAAAGGCTGGGACCTGGAAGCCCAGGCCAACCCCTTGGCCATGTGCCTGTTCCCCGAAGCCCTCGTTGAACTGAAGGCGGGTTGAGCCATGCGCTACTGCACCCGTGCCGACCTCGGCAACGCCATCCCGTTGATGACCCTCATCCAGCTCTCCAACGACGACCCGGCCGCCACCCAGCCCAACGAAGGCGTCATCGATGACGGCGTGCGTCAGGCCCAGGAACTGGTCGACGGTTACCTGCGCGGCCGCTATCAACTGCCACTCGACCCGGTGCCCACCGTCCTGCGCGATGCCGTGGTCTACCTGGCGCGCCACTGGCTCTACCAACGCCGCCCCGAGGGCGCCTTGCCCGACGCCGTGAAGGACAGCCGCAAAGACACCCTCCAACTACTGGAAAACATCCGCGACGGCGTCATCACCCTCGGCACACCCACCGGCCAGGCCGTGCCAGAGCCGGGCGAGATTCGCGTGCGTGCACGTCCTCAACAATTCGGCGCCCAACAGTGGGACCGCTATTAATGACCCCGACCAAAACCCAAACCGAACAACTGCTCGACGCCATGCTCGCTCGGTTACAAGCCGACCTTGGCAGTGAATTGATGATCGAGCTGTTCCCCGAAAATCCGTTGCAATACCGGCTCAACCATCCCCGCGGTGCCGTCTTGCTCGCCTACGGCAAATCCACGTTCGGCCAGTCAGAAAGCACCGACGCCTGCTTCCAGGCACGTCACTGGGTGCTGCGCCTCACATTGGTGTTTCGCCAACTCAATGGCAAAGACGGCGTCGTCGGTCACCTTGACCGCATCCGCACCTGCCTCAGCGGCTGGTACCCGCCGCACGCCAACCAGGCCTGCCGCCCCGTCGCAGAACACTTTATCGGCCACCACAACGGCGTCTGGCAGTACGCCCAAGACTTCACCACCCGCACCACGCACCTGCAAACCCTTGTCCCCGAAAGCGGACAGCGACTGACCTCAGCTCAATTCCAGGAGCACCCATGAAACTCACCACGTACCGCTACGCCGGGCCCCCCAGTTGCGCCTCTCTACGCGTCGGCAAAACCGGCGAACGCCTCGAAGTCCTCCTGCACCCAGGCCAACCGGTCAGCATGCCCGCCGACCACGAGTACACCCGCGTTTTGCTGGCCCTCAAACACCTGCATCCGCACCCCGTTAACCCTCTGCCGACGGGCTTCCCAGTAAAGGCAGCACAAACATTATCCACCGCGAAGGAATAACCCATGCCCGCCAACTACCTACACGGCATCGAAACCACCGAAGTCGAACGCGGCCCCAGACCCATCCGGGTGGTTAAATCCGCCGTCATCGCCGTGATCGGCACGGCGCCCACAGGCCCCATCAACGAACTGACCCTATGCCTTAACGACATCCACGCCGCACAGTTCGGCCCGCACAGAACAGGCTTCTCCATCCCCGAAGCCCTGCAAGGCATCTTCGACTTCGGCGCCGGCACCGTACTGGTCGTCAACGTGCTCGATCCTGCCCTCCACAGCACCACCGTGGACGAGCAAGACAAACAGTTCGCCCCCAACGATCTATTGCAACTGGAACACGGCGCCCTGCAAACGCTGCAAATAAAATCGGCCGACGGGTTGGTCACCTACCTGGAAAGCACCGACTACAAAGCCGACAGGCTCACAGGTCACATCAGGCGCCTGCCGACCGGCAATATTGCCGCCAACGCCCTGATCAAAGTGGCCTATACCTACGCCGATCCCAGCAAAGTCACCGCGACGGACATCATCGGGGCCGTCAACGCTGCCGGGCGGCGCACCGGCCTGAAAGCCTTCCAAGACAGCTATAACCAACTGGGCTTCTTTCCTAAAATCTTCATTGCCCCAGGCTTCAGCACCTTGAAAGAAGTGACCGCCGAACTGGGCGCCTCGGCCGGCCAAGTCGGCGGCATCGCCTACATCGATGCGCCCATCGGCACCACCGTGCAGCAGGTATTGGCCGGGCGCGGTCCAGCGGGTGCCATTAACTTCAACACCAGCAGTGACCGTATTCGGTTGTGCTACCCGCACATCAAAGTCCGCGACGCCGCCCACGGCGAACGCCTGCAACCGCTGTCCATCCGCGCCGCCGGCCTACGCGCCAAAGTCGACAACGACCACGGCTACTGGTGGAGCAGTTCCAACCAGGAACTGATCGGCGTCATCGGCCTGGAGCGGCCGCTAACTGCGCGGGTCGATGACTCGAACAGCGAAGTCAACCTGCTCAACGAAAACGGCATCACCACCGTCTTCAATTCCTTCGGCAGCGGCCTACGCCTATGGGGCAACCGCACCGCGGCTTGGCCGACCGTCACCCACATGCGCAACTTCGAAAACGTGCGACGCACCAAAGACGTCGTTGATGAATCCATCCGCTACAGCGCATTGCAGTTCGTCGACCAGCCCATCACCACCTCGTTAATCACTAGCATCACCGAAAGCGTCAACCTGTTCCTGCGCAAACTCATCGGCGACGGCGCCTTACTCGGCGGCGAATGTTGGTACGACCCGGCTCGCAACCCACAAACCGAATTGGAACAAGGCCACGTACTGTTCAACTACAAACTCACCGTACCGCTGCCGTTTGAGCGCGGCACCTTCGAAACTGAAATCACCGGGGACTACCTGGTCAACTTGGGGGCTGCATAAATGGCAGGCTTTAGCGCGCATCGTATTTCCAACGCCAACGTGTACCTGGATGGCACCAGCTTCTTTGGCAAATGCGAAGAGATCGACCTGGGCACCATCAAAACCGTGATGAGCGACTTCCAGGGGCTGGGCATGGTCGGGTTGATTGAGCTACCGGATGGCATCGACAAGCTAGAAGGGAAAATCACTTGGAACAGCTTGTACTTTGAGGCGGCCAAGAAGCTGGTGACGCCGTTCAAGAGCGTTCAGTTGCAGTGCCGTTCTAATGTGCAGGTTTTCAATAATGGCGGGTTGGTGAATGAGATTCCGCTGGTGACGACCATGACCATTACAGGGAAGGAGTATCAGTTGGGCACGCACAAGCCGCGGGATCCGACCAAGTACGAGACGCCGTTTTCGGCTACCTATGTGCGGCAGATGATCAATGGGGATGAGGTGGTGCTGTTGGATTATTTGGCGAATATTTTTCGGGTGGGGGGTGAGGATCAGTTATCCAAGTACCGCAGGAACATGGGGCAGGCTTAGAGGGTAATGACGGGCAGCTACTCATGAAGACAGTTTCTCAGCCGATATGTAGCCTCACCGACTCATAACTGGATGACAACTAATGGCTGACTCATCATGGTGGCAGACTTTTGCCGCGTCTCTACTAACGGCTGCTTTTACCCTTGCAGGTACAAGCTATCAGCAAGCTCACCAAGATGAGCGAGCGGATAGAGCAAAATTTCTGGACGGTGCTCAAGCAACGGCGCAAGAAACCAGCCGTCTATTAGACGATGGCTATAATGCGCTCTCCAAGCTGTTGAAGGCAACGGACCAAAAAGGCTGGGAAGAGTTTTCCAAAGGGCCGTGGGATGAATACCGGGAGTTCTATCGAAGCTGGCGCCAACAGCTCATTGCGGAGCATTTCAAGCTGTCGAGGTACTTCGGTAAAGATATGGCAAATGATCTCGTACATATAGATGAGATTGACATTCACCCCGTGGATAACCTTTCATCTCCAAACCCTTGCACTCCACCAGGAGGCGAAAACGATTTCGACATAGAAAAACTTGCATCCCAAACAGAGTGCTATTCCCGATTCGCAACATTAAAACAAGATATAATTGATAGAGATATGGCAAATAAAAAAACAGAGGGGCTCTTCGATGTGATCGATTCGAAGCGCAAGACGGAAGATGGGGCTCGGGAATTACTTAAACATTATGATAAATCATCCGTCAGTTATCTTAGACGGCTAGATGCGCGGCTAACTGAACTGGGAGTTTCCCAGGTGACGGTTACACCTAAGAACTCAAGTGAAAAATATTAGTCAATCATTACTGGCTTAATGATTGCTAGCCTGACGTATGCAGGTAAATTTTTTAGGACGTCTCAAGGGGCTGCAATGCAGCTCCTGCAGTTTTACCGTCCTTCTATTTATGCATCATGGAAAATATCTTGAGCTTTTCCGGTCGCTACGTAATCCGCGAGTGCTTGAAGCCGTCGATGATAAGCCAGTACCATCTTTATTCCCGAAAGGGGATCACCTCCTGCCAATGCTAGAATGTACTCTGTACTTCCCCCAATTCCAATAGCGTCACAGCTAATAGTCAGAACCTCATTCAAATGTTCCACATCTTCAGCTGAAAGATTTATGTCGGATGCTGTCTTGCCAAGCCACCCCATGTCCTGAAGATGGCGATAAGTTGTTTTATAGATCTCAAGAGAAGGGCTGTCTTTTTCATTAATCAAATTTACCAACTCTCTAATTGAGTCGGCAACATCGCCATTCATAAGGAACTTAATCTCACCCGGAGAGGCATAAGTGATTTGTCTAATGCCTGCACGATCTTCGTTTGGTATATTGTGGTATAGCTCTCTGAAGAAATTAACTGAGCTAAAACCACCTCGCCATGGATGCTTGTGGAATAGGGAGGCTATTTTTTTTGTAGTTGCTCTGCCTGCCGCACCCAACAATGCAAAGCCAAAAGAATAGCAGTCTTGAACTGAGTCGGAGAATGTTTTTAAATCACTTATTTCCCACTGCCCATCTATATTAACGACCTTGAAGTCGCTACTCAGACTTTCAGGGGCATGGCCTGGGATAAACATACCTGGTTCTGGAAGCACGTCTGCGGGAAGTTCGGCCGAGCCTTTAGTTTTAAATTCTTCGCCTACAGTGCCCCAGACCTCCCCGAGTTCGTATTTACCTGTATGCAGCTTGGTCACTGCGTAATGCACGTCAATTTTCTCAGCGTACAAGGACTTCAAATGTTCGATTTTAATTTTTGAGAAATAAAATTTAAAGGCTTTTTCACCTTCTTCATAGTTTACCCCCAAATAGCGATCGCCATTTTTCTTCCTTGCCAATGCTATAAGTGGCACCTCATAACTGAGTAATATTTTCTCTATTATTAGATTAGCCATTAAGGTCTTCCACTCTACCAGCAATACCGGTCGGGTTCACAGTAAGATAGGGCCACCAATTTACATGATTAGGCTGATCTTTATGCCATACACCAAGTTTTGGATCACAAGGAATCTCAACGGCATGAGTAAATTTCATTTTAGCCATCAAAGGACTTTTAACTGCCGCCCTACAAGCCGCCAGTGATGTCATCAAAGAAACAGAGCGCGCTAAGCATTCATCAGGATACTTGTGATTTGATAGGCGCTTGCGTTGAGAATCAAAATCCTCCGCAGTGTGCACACTCGCTCTTAGAAGCCTCCACAGTACAGGCTCAGTCGGGGTGTTCACATTTTCAGGAGGACAACTGTCAGGTAGAGGCTCTAAAAAATCAAATCCATTTGTCGGTGACATGAAGCGCGTCCGATGATAGTGGCAATGTGCTGGATGAGGGCATTTTGGTTGAGCTATCGGGAACAGTCAAAACTTTAATTTCAGCTATATCTTATCTGTCTGAAATTATTCAGCTTTTGAGGTTTATCCTTTGAAAAATACTGTGGCCATCCCAACTGCGCTTGCATTGGTGGGTGCATCTGCCTATCAGGCCATGGGTTTGGCGGTCATCGTTGGTCGTAACCAGCGCTGTGAACTGATCGCTATGAACTGCCTGATCCCCAACGAACCACGCTCATTGCGAGCTTTTGACCCAGGCTTTGTCAGCGCTGTAACCACCGCATCGCGGCTGGCCTCGTACATGGCAAAAGCATTGAAATCAGGATCCAGCAACACCAACAGCACTGAATCGAAGGGTTGGGCCAAATCAATCGCACCTAACCGGCCGATCATTTTGCTCGGGTTCGGTACGCACCGGCCTTTAATCTGAATACGTACCGGGCACCCATTTCTAAATTCGGTGGCGTCAAAGCCGGCCTTTCTGGCGCAATGCAGATCCAGGCTAAGCATTGTCGCTGCTTCGTACTCGGCCACCTCACCGGTGATACCTAACGGCTTGCCCGTTAGCCGGTAGTAGCGCCGGGCTAGCAATTTCGCCTGGCGCAAGACTTCGAATATCTCAGCATCGTTGGAATCAACACTGTCTTGGATTTCATTCATATCGGGGAGCTGAGCCAAATCGGAGCCTCATTGCGCTAGTCAGCGGGATTTCCGTAGGTTAGCAGTTAGGGGAGGCACTACGCAGTGCTGAAGGCGATGCCTCAAATAGAACCTGTGATGGACACTTTCCTGTGGGCTACAAAGTCCAGCGCCATTACCTACAGCCGCCACAGAATCCCCCGGCTGCGCTCCCATCGACCCAACGGTATCTTATCTCCCGTCACCGCTCGCAGTGACCGGTCGGAGCAGCCTGCGGTCGTACTTAGGTACCTCTCATGAAGGAACAGGCCGCTCCGCCCGATGTTTGATGGCGCTGCATGCCGGGCCCCTAGGCTTTCTGGCAATGCCCAGTTCTCCAGTCTACTCCGGCTACAGCAGCCATCTTTTAGCGCCCCGGCTACTTATGGTGGCTGTGCGAGGGTTCAATTGACTGCATCGAATTGCGACCTCTTTGCTGGTGACCTCGTACAGCTGCCTCCCTCCGCCAAGCAGCCTTCAAAACCCATCAAGAGCGGTCGAGGGCCGAAGCCAGTCGCCCAAGACAACAGCCTCCAACCTCAAACCCTCTGCCGAGAAAGCACGTCCTTGCGGCGGGCAAATGTAGGTAAATTCCTCAAAGCATCCGCCGGCGTATTATCTACAGCATGATCTCGTTTAATACCGATGAGGCCGGAGCGTCCCATAAGACGCTGTATTTGCAACAATACAGTTTCAAGAGATAACGAAGAAAACTCGAGACCGTTTAATTGCTGTAAACATATCCAGCGCGACACGTTTAAATACACTCCACATTACGCCCATAAGGCTACGAGACCTTGCGTCCTTACTTACGCATGCGTCAGAATCCGCTGGCTTGTGCGCTTTGCCCCTGGCCTCTATCGTTGACCTGCCACTGCCCATCAGTGGTCGGGTTTAGTAGCCCATCAGGTTTGGTGAAGTGCTTGAGCACCGTTCAGTCAGGTCATTTATATGCCTGCACTAAATGGTGGTTGTGCGCAGGGCGTCCTCGGGCGCGCCGGGTTTTGCCAATCCTGCCGGTCTACTAACCTGCGTACAGCCGCCACCCTTCTTTTAGTAGAGAACGGTTGCAGCTCCAATATAGGATTGTCAATTATGTTCAAAGTAACTCCCAACCCCCCAGATATCGACTCGGTACTCTACGGCGACTCTCTCGACCCCGAAAAGTTGAAAGAGGCGGCAGACCGCGCGCTCAAGCACTACCTGAACCCCGGGGCAACGAAAACGCAGATACAGCTCCGCAAGCCCAGCACGATCTTCACCATCGACGCAGCGGTGGATGACGAAACGTTGCTCGTCGAGGCATGCGAGTCCCTGGCATCCGCCAGTGTGTTGATCAGCGAACTCGCTGACTTGACGGACGGCCCACGACGCCAAACGATGCTGGTGCTGCAACGGGTCATCATGTTGGGTGAGTTAGCGGTTAATCGAGTACTGGATAACCACATGCCTGGGTAGCCGCTAGGCAGGTAGCAAGGGAGCGCTTGCTCCCTTGCTACGCAAACGCCTTCAAATGAGATGACTGTGAAGGGCTCAAGAATTGACCCAATCGGTCACGGCCTCGATTGCAATGGACACTGTAGTGGCAGTGCGCTACCTTGAAGACAAATCAAACGCGCGCTCGTCAAGCGGCTCTACTGTTATCTCGGCCATCTCACGGAAGAAAACTTTGGATTTAGTCTCGGAGTTTATCGCTCGGTACCGGAAAGAATACGACTTCTACGAGCAGGCTTGCCGAATGGTTGCCCAGACCTTGGAAGCTAACCTCCGGTCGGCGGGTGTAAGGGCGATTGTCACGTCGCGAGCGAAGAACCCCGCACGCTTGGAAGCCAAGGTAAAGCAGCGGGCAATCAGAAAGAAGTACAAAGATGTCTCCGCAATATTCGACGACATTGTTGACCTTGCGGGAGTCAGGGTCGCTTTGTATTTTCCAGGTGAGCGGCAGGAGGTCGGGCGCATCATCCAGAGCCTATTTGAGCTGACAGATGAGCCTAAAGAATTTCCGTCTCCCACCGCGTCCTCACAACAGTCGGAATACCAAAAGCGTTTTTCCGGCTATTTGGCTACACACTACCGTGTAGTCCTGAAGGAGTCGTCTCTACAAGAATCCAATCAACGGTATGCAGAGGCGAAGATTGAAATCCAGGTCGCTTCGGTGCTCATGCATGCGTGGTCCGAGGTAGAACATGACCTTGTGTATAAGCCATTGCAGGGTGAGTTGTCGATTGAAGAGTACGCGATTCTTGATGAGCTAAATGGATTGGTATTAGCTGGCGAAATCGCACTTGAACGCTTGCAACGAGCTGGTGAACTCCGGGCTTCCACACAAGGGCGTGAGTTCTCCAGTCATTATGACCTTGCAGCTTCTCTGATTGATTTGGCCAAAGCGACGTTAGGAGAAGCCAAGGTTACTGAATCCGCAATGGGAAGGGTTGATACGCTGTTCGAACTGTTGAAGGCGCTGGGTTTGAATAGACCGGAAGCTTTGGCGCAATACGTCAAACCTCTCCATAGCGACTTTGAAAGACGTCCTCTATCTGAGCAGGTAATTGACCAGATACTCGCTGAGGACTCTGGTAGATATGACATGTATGAGAAAATTCGGCGCATCGAATCTGTATCCTCCTTACCCTCATTCAAGAATAACGCCTACCGACAGCATGAGGCGATTGGAGAATTCATAAAGTTATGGGTGGCTTACGAATCACGTCTAGGGGCAGTTTTAAAAGATCTGTATCCGAAAGAAAGCTTTCCAAGTAACCCAGCGCGCTATATCCGCGAGTTCGGTAAGCACTATCCGGATTTTCCTAGTACGTTTGCCTCATCAGCAATGCGTTTACATCAATTTCGAAATCGGCTTGTTCACGGCGTCGATGTACTTCCTCCAGAAGCTATCAAGGCCGCCTCTGAGGAGTTACGCGATCTGACACGCCAGCTAGAGTCGCTAGTAACCCGGCCGTAAACACTCAATAGGGAGGATTGCCTCCCTTAACCCTCTGGGTTTTCTGTCTCAAAGCACTTTTCCAGTGCCTATGGCCGAATCGTCTCTTTAAACCCGATTAAAAGCCAGCCACCAAACGCACCGTCATCATCCGGGCTCAACGAACGAGCAACCGATCCCCTGGAGCACCCGATGGCCGATGCACTCAGCTTCACCCTCAAATTTCCTTTCAGCAGCGCCAGCGGCGAGCAGATCTCGACGCTGCCCATCAAGCGCCTCAAGCGCAAAGACATCACCGCGGCGCAAGTGGTGACCAAAGACGAAGGCGCCATGGAAGACCATCTGGTGGCCAAGATGCTGGGCATCACCCTCGAAGACCTCGGCGAGTTCGATATCGCCGACTCCCGCCTAGCCACCGAGGTGTTGCGGGAAATGGCAGCCGCACGTGACCTTGCTGCAGTCCTGGGACGAAGCCCTGTTGCTAGTGCTCAGGATGCAGCCGTCTGAGATCGCCCAGCTCGACATGCTGGAGTACTGGCGCTGGGTGGCGGTGTGTGAACGAGAGATCAATCGTCGGCTCGAACTGGCCGACAAAGCCAGTGGCTGATCAGCGTTACAACGCTCACCACCAAGCCGGCCAGTAACGCGCCGCCCGCAGCAAAAGGGGCAGCCATCAAAGCCAGCAACGGCAGCCCAAAACAGAACGCCAACACCGCCGCCCATAACGGCAAATGCACCAGACACAGCCAGGCAAGCCCAATCACACCGGCGCCGATGGTCAGTGCGTAAACAGTGTGGGCGGTGCGTAGCGCGGCTTTTTCAATCATGCCCAAAGCGTAGCAAGATCGATGGCGAATGAAGTCCTGTTGGGGTTAAAAATCGGTGGGGTTGTTTCAGGCAGTTTCAATGCAGCCTTCGGCTCAGCCAAGTCCACTGTGCAGCAGCTCGGGCGGGCCACTGATGGCCTCACTGCCAAGCAGCAGACCATTGGCAACGCGCTATCGGCAGCCCTGGCACGCGGCGGCACTGGCCTTGTCCAGCTGCGCCACCAGTACGAGTCAGTGGGCAGAACCATCGACCAACTCAAAGCCAAGCAAGACAGCCTCACGGCCAGCATAGAGCGCGGTGCGGTGCTCAAGGGCAACCGCCGTGAGCTGCGCGGTCAGGCCATGGAGGTCATCGGTACCGGTGTAGCGTTGGGCGCGCCCGTGATGAAGTCGTTCAATACAGCGGTCGATTTCCAGGACCAGACCCGCGACATTGCCATCACCGGCGGCTTCAACCTAGCGCAAGAACAGCGCCTGAGCGCGGCCATGCGTGGCGCGGCGCTCAGGTGGAACCAGACCCAAACCGACATCGCCAACGGCACCGCCATCCTCATCGCCGGCGGCCTCGACAACCTGCAAGAGCTCACCGCGTACGCCCCGGTCATGGCAAAAGCGGCCACCGCCACCCGCGCCAGCATGAAAGATTTGGGCTCGGTCGCCATCGCGCTCAACGACAACCTGGGCATTGGCGCCGCAGGCCTGGAGCGCTCCATGAACATGCTGGCGTTTGCCGGTAAAAGCGGTCAGTTCGAACTGGCCGACATGGCCAAATGGCTGCCGCAGCTCACGCCCCAGTTCGCCGCCTTGGGCATTACCGGCGAGCGCGCCGTGGCCGAGATCGGCGCCTCGCTGCAGATCGCCCGACGCGGGGCCGGCAGCAATGATGAGGCCGCCAATAACTACAAAAACTTTCTTTCGAAACTCACCGCGCCAGAGACGCTAAAAGCCTTTGAAAAGGCTGGCATCGATCTAAAGGGCAGTATGAAAAACCTGGTCAGCGAGGGTTTGTCGCCCGCGCAGGCCATGCTCAACATCCTTACCGCCCACCTGGGCAAAAAAGCCCCGGCCGCAGCCGCCGAGTACGGCAAAGCGCTGAACATCAAGGACGAACAAGAACGGCAGACGGCACTGGCCCGGCTCGATGAAGCCTATAAGCTCGGCGCGTTATTCGCTGATCAGCAAGTCCTGTCCTTTATTCGGCCCGCCTTGGCGAATCAGCAAGACCTGGCCAGTATCGAACAAGGCAGCAAACGCGCCGCCGACCAAGGCCTGCTCGATCAGGACTGGGCCAAGCGCATGGGCAGTTCCAAAGAGCAATTGAAAGAGCTGCGCAACAACCTGACCGACATCGGCCTTTCAGTCGGCAGCGCGCTATTGCCCGCCATCGTCGACGTCAGCCGCGCCGTGGTGCCGCTCATGCGCTCGTTTTCGGCCTGGTCAGAACAGCACCCAGATCTTATTCGCGGCGTGGTCGGCTTGGTGGGGGGCCTGCTGCTCGGCAAACTGGCCTTCATCGGCGTGGCCTACGGCGCCCAGCTGGTCATGGCACCGTTCGTGGCCATGACCACCACCGTCACCGCACTGTCTGCCAAGTGGGTGTTGCTCCGTGGCCTGTGGCAGACGGGCAGATTCGCGCCGTTCATTACGCGGCTAAGCCGCATCGGCGGTGGGTTGCTCAAGGTCGCCCGCGGTGCGCTGTTCTTGGGCAAGATGCTTGGCGGTACGTTGTTGGTCGGGTTGAAACTCGCCGGGCAAGCCGTCCTGTGGCTTGGCCGAGCACTGATGCTCAATCCCATTGGGTTGTTGATCACCGGTATAGCGCTGGCGGCGTATTTGATTTACCGGCACTGGGCGCCGATCAAAACGTTCTTCACCGGTCTGTGGGCCGAGGTCACCACTGGCTTTAGCGGCGGTCTGTCCGGCATCGTCGGCTTACTGGTCAATTTCTCTCCGGTCGGGTGGTTCTACCGCGCCTTTGCCGGTGTCATGAGTTACTTCGGCATCGAGCTGCCGGGCACGTTCACCGAGTTCGGCGGCCTGCTGGTCACGGGGCTGGTCAACGGCATCAGCAACATGGCCGGGGCCCTCAAAGACAGTGTCGTGGGCATCGGGTCGTCCGTTAAGGGCTGGTTTACCGAAACCTTGGGCATTGAGTCCCCCAGCCGGGTTTTCATCGGCTACGGCGCTAACATCAGCGAAGGCGCGGCCCTCGGTATCCGCGCCCAGGCGGGCTTGGTTCGTCAGGCCGCGCTCGGCATGGCCGCACAAAGCGCGGTGGATATGGCGCCGCCCAATCCCGCGCAGGTGACCCAGGCCAGCATGATGGGCGGCACTGGCCGAAGGTCAGCCGTAGCGGGTTCTGAATTCGCGGGCCCAATGACCTTCCATTTCTCGCCTCAGATCAACCTGCCCAGCGGTGCCGGCATGGACCAGATCAACCAAGGCTTGCACGCCAGTTATGCCGAATGGGTGCGGCTGATGGAACGCTACCTGCACGACAAACGCCGCCGCAGTTACGGCCCCGCCGATGAGGTCACCGCCTAATGTTTGCCATCTTGGGCGATATCGAATTCACCGTCGCAGGCGGTATCAGCGGCATGGAACACAACGGCTCAGCCGATTGGGCCGAGCATGCGCGCATCCAGGGCAAGCCGTTATTGGAATGGATGGGCGATGGCTTGGATGAATGCAACCTGACCATCGAGTTACACCCGATGCTCGGCGACCCCGAAGAACGCCTACGGGCGTTACGCCAGGCCAAAAGCCAACATCAGCCGTTGGCGTTCGTCATGGGCAGTGGCGAGTACCTGGGGGCCTATGTCATCAGGCACATCAGCAACACCTTGCGGCGTGCCACCGCGACTGGGCAGACCAAAGCGGCCACTGTGCAGCTCAATCTGGCGGAATACACCGGCACCTTTACGCGCAAAGTCGCGCACCCCGGCTTAATCGACGCCACCCTGAGCGGTACGTCAGCCGCCAATAGCGGTTCACCTGGCTGGATCACCCGCGTGACGCCATCACCCAGCACCACGCAAAAGGTGATCGCCCATGCGAAAACGGCAGCGAACATGCTCAGGGCGGGCCAAAGTCTTTATCACACGGTCAAGGACGGTAACGCCGCCATGATCCTGGGCCAAGTGCCGCAGCTACTCGGCATCACGGCGCGAGTCATCGAGCCGCTGCAAGGGTTAGCCACCGTCGCGGGGGTGCTCGACCACAGCTCAGATTTATCCCGCCTGGGCGAGCAAGTGCTGGGCAACGTCATGGGCGCACGCGCCAGCCTGAACCCTGTTGATCTGGACAACATCCTCGATCGCTTTTCCGCGTCCCAAGAAGCGCTGGACCAGGCACTCAGCACCATGGACGCGGCCAACACCCGATTGGCGGGGCTGGCCGCGCAAGTCTTGACCCGGAGGGCCTGATGTTTATCGCGCATGTCACCACCGAAGGCGAACGTTGGGACCAATTGGCCTGGCGGTATTACGGCGACGCCCACCGTTATTTGCCGATCGTCCAGGCCAACCCCCACGTGCCCATCAGCGCCATATTGCCCGCAGGGCTGACCCTCGCTATCCCTGTACTGCAACCGCTGCCCACCACAGAAGATCTGCCGCCATGGATGCGATGATTCCCCAACAGGTGCCACAGGCGCGCTTTGTACTCATCTACCAGCAGCGCAACATCACCCGTAACGTCAGCCAGCACCTGCTGTCTTTGTCCTACGCCGATTACCTCACCGGCCAGGCCGATAGCCTGGCGGTCGAGCTGGAAGACACACAAGGCCAGTGGCGTGACCAATGGTACCCAGGCCACGGCGACAGCCTGGAACTGTCCATCGGCTGGGAAGGCCAGCCCTTGCGCGCCCTCGGCCGTTTCGAAATCGACGAAATCGAACTCAACTGCCCACCCTCGACCATCACACTCCATGGCCTGGCCACCGGCATCAAAACGGCGTTGCGCACCACACAACACCACGCCTACGAAAACACCACATTGGCCGCCATCGCCCAGCAAATCGCCACCCGCCAAGGCCTGCAACTGGTCGGCAACATCCAACCGATCCCACTCGATCGGCTGACCCAGCAAGACGCCGACCTGACCTTCCTGCGCAATCTCGCCGCCGAGTACGACTACGCCTTCAAAATCACCGGCCAACGCCTGGTCTTTCACGCCATTAGCCAGCTCGCCAACGCCGCGCCGGTAGCAACCCTGATACTCCAGGACTTAAGCCGCGTGAACCTGCGCGACCAAATCAAAAGCGTCCCCCAGGCCATCGAGCTCAAACACAAAGACCCCGCCAGCAAACAACTGCTGACCTACAAAATCGAGAACGGCGAAACCGTCGCCGTGCCCAGCAGCATCAGCAAAACCACCACCAGCGGCGACACCCAAAAAAGCCGCAGACGCAGCGCCTCCACCGAAGAATCCAAAGCGAAAGCCAACGCAGAACGGGCCAAAGCCAACCGCGAACGCACCACCGGCAGCTGGGCGGCCATGGGCCGACCCAACCTGGTCAGCGGCAACGTCGTCACCCTGGCCGCAGCCGGCCAACTCGGCGGCCACTACCTCATCACCTCATCCCACCACCGCATCACCCGTATTGGCGGCTACACCGTCGACAAACACGTGTGCCGCGTCAGCACAACCAATCAAGAGCAAACCCCATGAGCATCGACCTGGCCTACGGCGAAGTCAGCGCCATCGACTACCCAAGCTGCCGAATCCGCGTCCGCCTGGACGACCGCGATGGCCTTCAGACTTATTGGCTCAACATTCCTCAACGCAATACCCAGGGCACCAAACGCCGTCCACTCATGCCCGAACTGGGCGAACAGGTTGCGGTGTTGCTCGATGCGGATGGGGTGGGTGGTGTGTACTTGGGCGGGATCTATTCAACCGCCGAACCGCCACCGGTTGGGGATGAGGACACGGATTATGTGCGGTTTAGTGATGGGACGGTTTCGACGTATGACCGGGAGGCTGGGGTGATGACGTTGGATTGCGTAGGGGCGTTGGTGCTGAAGTGTGGAAGGAACATCACGATTGAAGCAGGTGGTCCCGTGGTGGTGAAAGCACCTTCGGCGACGTTGGATATCGCGCAGGTCACGTTGAACGGTGACCTGCAGGTGAAGGGCAATATCAGCGCAGCCGGCAGCATTATGGATGCCAAAGGCAACTCAAATCACCACAGCCATTAGGTCGCTGGCTCCACATTTTTCGGCTGTTCATCACCGGCACCAACGTGTGGTTTATCCCACGCAATCTTTCCTTCTGCGTACCCCGGGAACTCGGGGTGGATTTCTTCATGCACGACACCTGAATCGCCCTTGATGCGCGTGGCAATACGCATGGCACCATTGACTCGTGCAAATCGAGTTTCCTGTTCAAACCTACCATTTCGCGAGTGCGTGACCATTCTGAAGCTGAATCGATCTCGATCGCCAACCTCGTTTTCACCGATTTTTTGGGTCATACCGCAGTGGACGTCACCCAATTGGTGTTTGGCTGTGAAGTCCAGCAGGCCCTGTCCCTTGAAGCTCCCGTTTAGCTTTTCCACATCGGTAATGGTGACGTTCACTTGCTGTAATGAATACTGTCCCTTGTGGATAGCGACCCACAGGATCTTAGTACCCACAAAAATGACCGGAAAGAAATGCAGATAGCTGTCACCGCCAGTGATATGGCTAATCATGTTCTTAGTTTTGCTTTCCAGATCGCCAATCAAGTGATTGAGGCGCTGTTCGACACTCCCAAAGCTTTCCTCCACACCAGCCTGCTTTCGCACTCTGAATAACTGCCCAGTCAGCCAACTGGCCAAAAAGAACGATGACCCGAAATTCGAAATGACGTCTTTGACCGTGACCGTGGGTCCCCAAACGACGTAAACAGTCCATAAGGAAGAAACAAGGAAAGGGACCCAGAACTCTTTGACTAACTGGCGCACCGTTTTTTTCGAGATACCCAACACTAACGCGACTCCCTTCGATATTTTCTAGACACTCCGTCATCGGCGGCGAGGGCAGCATCTTTAAAGCTGATTAAAAGCAGTAAGTACCCGGCTTGCGCACCATGGCCGCCATGACCAAGCCCATCCCGTACACCCACATCACCGCCGCCCACTGGCAACCCGCCCTCGGTACCTCCGGTGAGGTCGTCGAGGGCTTGCGCGACATCGACCAATCCATCCGCATCATCCTGACCACCCCCAAAGGCAGCGATCCCCATCGGTCGGAATTCGGCAGCGACTTGCACCTGTACCTCGACTGGCCCACCAACCGCGTGACCCCACATCTGGTTCGTGAAGCAGTCGATGCCATTAGCCGCTGGGAACCGCGTATCTCGGTGGTCCAGGTGCACATCCTGATCAATGCGCTACAGATCATCGTGCAGGTGCGATGGGGCATCGCCGGCCAGATTCTCCAATTGACCAAGGTGCCCTATGCGCGAGCTGCCTAAACCCGAATTCATCAAAATCGATCCAGCAGAGTTCGAGGCGAAACTGATCGCCCGCTACGAACAGAAGTCCGGCAAAACCTTGTACCCCGCCCAAATCGAAAGGCTGTACATCGACCAGATTGCCTACGCCGTGTCTCAGCTACAGATGAGCATCCAGCACGCCGGTGAACAGCTGCTGGTGCGTTTCGCCCGCGGCCCGATCCTCGACTACCTCGGCGAACTGGTCGCCACGCCCCGACTGCTGGCAAAGCCGGCCCGTTGCACCTTGCGCTTCAGCCTGCCCATGCCGGCAATACAGCCGCTACTGATCCCAATGGGCACACGGGTAAATACTCAAGACGTCAAGCTGACCTTCATCACCGACCAAGACGTGACCCTGGCCGCCGGCACTACCCAAGTGACCGTCACCGCCACCTGCCTGACCGTTGGCGAACAAGGCAATGGCTGGACCGCCGGCCAGATCAGTGCCCTTGGTAATCCGCCGATGGCAGGCCTCACCGCAAGCAACACAACGGCCACCGCCCACGGCGCCCAAGACGAAGACGATGACCGCTATCGCGAGCGCATCATCCTGGCCCCCGAAGCCTTCAGTAACGCAGGAAGCCGCGCCGCATATCGCTACCACACATTGGCCGTGCACCAGTCCATCGTTGATGTCGCCGTCCATGGCCCAGACGAAGGCCAACCAGACGGCCATGTCGCGCTATTCCCGCTGACCACCAGCGGCCTGCCAACAGACGACCTACTCCAACGCGTTAGGGCCCAGGTCAGCGGCGAAAAACTCCGACCGCTGTGTGACACGGTTAACGTGTTATCACCCACCGAAGTCGACTATCAGATCAAGGCCAACATCACTTTCTACGCCAATGCAGACCGCCCGACCGCGATGGCAGCCGCACAAGCCGCCGCACAAACCTATGCCGCCGATTGCCGCGCCAGTCTCGGTCGGGACTTGGTGCCGGAACAAATCACCGCATTGCTTCAAGTGACCGGGGTGTACCGCGCCCATCTATTACTGCCGGCAGACCTACGCGAGTTGCAGGGCCATGAGTGGGCAAACTGTTCAGCCATTCAATTAATCGACGCCGGGGTGGTCCATGACTGATCAGCCTCTACCACCTGCATTGGCCGGCGATGAACGTTTCGCACTGTTATGCGAGCTACTAAACCGAGCACTGGCCGAGCTTGATCTCAATGTAATGCTGGTCTATCTGATCGACCTGGTGAAACCCGCGTTACTACCGGTCCTGGCCGACCAGTTCTCGCTCTTGGACGAAGCCGCCTGGCAATTGGCCGAGTCCGAAGAAGCCAAACGCAAGTTGATTAAAGGCGCCGGTGAACTGCACCGCTTCAAAGGCACACCCTGGGCGATCCGCGAAGTCATTCGCTTGCTGGGCTTTGGAGAAGTCATTTTGCAAGAAGGCCGACATGCGCAGCCAAGCACTGAGTCTTCCGTTTGGCCGCTGTACCGGGTCGTTCTAAAGCGCGTCATCACTAACGACCAGGCGATGCTCGTACGCCGCCTACTTCTTTCCGTCGCCCCGGCGCGCTGTCGCCTGGTGTCGCTCGACTATCAGTCCGTCGCCATCCGCTACAACGCAGTCGCGTGCTACGACGGCCAATACAACCATGGGAGCAGCTAATGGCCGATTTACCCGAGTCTCAAGATTGGGCACCCGGTGTGTACCAGCTCGAAACCTCCGATCCCGTACTAGGCGGGCCGGAGGGCATATCGAATCAACAAGCCAAGCAATTGGCGAACCGAACGTCCTGGTTAAAGAAAAAAATAGAGTCTTTCCTCGACGGCTCAGGCATTAACTTTGCCAGCCAGCAGGAAGCAGAAAAAGGGGTTGAGACCAACAAACCCATGAACGCTCTCAGAGTGTTCCAAGCGATCGGCGCCAAAGTCGTTCAGGCGACCACAAGCACCTCAGGCATCGCGAGGATCGCAACTTCCACCATGGTCAGAGCCGGCACCGACAACCGCGCAATCGTGACGCCTAAGATGCTCGCGGCGATGTTCCCGTTCCGGGGGCGGCAGGTCTATAAAGTGCCGGGGGTCTACACCTGGGAAGTGCCCTCTGGAGTAACCAAAGTCTGGGTAGAGGTCATCGGCGCAGGTGGCGGTGGCGCGCGACTTACAACGCTCCCAGGTCCCTCCGGTGGTTCTGGTGGCGGGATAGCTCGAAGATTTTACGATGTCAGTGACAAAGCGTCGGTGATAGTCACAGTGGGCGCAGGCGGTATCGGCGCTTTAGTTGACGGGGGAACAGGCACCGGCGGTGGCACCTCGTCATTCGGTACGACCATAGCGGCCACGGGGGGCGGTGGTGGCTTAATCAACGGAAAAGGACCATACGGGGGAAGCGGTCATGGTGGCGACGAGAACCATAGTATTGGGATGGCCGGCCACGCGATTGGTGGCTCCGCCAGTACCACTTTCCTCGGTGGCGCTGGCGGTGGCGGATCGTCGGGGCCTTCGTGGACAGACGATGTAAAGCCTCTGACTCCTGGACATGGGGGCGGAGGACGAGGCGGCAGCGCCGCCCCTGATGGCGCAGATGGACAGGTGACCATTCAATGGTAACCAGCACCTGGGCACGAATAGAAAACGCAACAGTCGCCGAAGTGACGAACATAGACCCGCAAGACAGATTCCCGCCATCCCTTGTATGGATAACCTGTCCTGACGACGCACGGCCAGGCATGCAGTATGCGGATGGAATATTCACGGCTAAACGTGAAACGCCCATTGACCATGCCGCACACATCGCCCGCGTGCGCTACCAGCACGAAACAGCAGGCATCACCGTCAACGGCGTGAACATCGATACCCACCGCGACAGCCAAGCCTTAATCACAGCCGCGGCGCTATCGGCCGTCATCGACCCAACCTACGTGTGTGTTTGGAAAGCCCTAAGCGGCCCGGTCACGCTAACGGCCACCCAACTGATCGACATCGCCACCGCGGTACGCACGCATGTCCAAGCCAGTTTCGACCGCGAGTGCCAGTTGCTGACAGCACTGGCAGAAGGCACCTACAAGGTCGACATGCTCGACCACGGATGGCCCGCGGCGCAGGGGACATAACCATGCAGGAAATACGCTGTGGCGAGTGCCACCGCAAACTCGCCACCGTTCGCAGTTTCACCGAACTACAAATCAAGTGCCCGCGCTGCCGGACACTCAATCACCTGAAGGCCCCGAGCCTCCTATCCGAATGCCCTGAGCATCTGCCCACAAAAGAGCAGACATGCCCCAGCCCACCATTGGAAGCCTGTTCGCAGGCATAGGAGGTTTTGATGTCGGATTCGAAAACGCAGGCTACCGAACCGCTTGGCAAGTGGAACTCAACCCCACCAACCGGGCTGTCCTTGCCGACCGATTTCCACACGCCACCCAGTTCGAAGACGTCCGCCACTGCGGCGCCCACAACCTCGGCCCCGTCGATGTCCTCACCGCCGGATTCCCCTGCCAGGACATCAGCATTGCCGGCTCAAGACCCAACAACAAAGACACCCGAGGCCTGCGCGGCCAAAGAAGCGGTCTGTTCTGGGAAGTCATACGAATCCTCAAAGAGACACAACCTCGCTGGGTGGTGCTTGAGAATGTCGTTAACCTGCTCGCTATCAACGATAGCCAAGACTTTGAAACAGTCATCGGGGCCCTTGCGCAATGCGGGTATGTGGGATGCTGGCGAGTGCTTAATGCTCAATATTTCGGAGTCCCCCAGCAACGTCGTCGCATATTCCTGGTCGCAGGTCATCGACGAATGCCCCCCATCGAGCTGCTGGCTGACGCTGCGCCAGTGGAAGCAATACCTCCAGCGTCTAGCAAGATCCAGTGGCCACGGCCAGCGGATGCATGGGCTGCCAATACTCTATTGGCAAACAAAGCAGGCTCACAAATCGCTATGGGCTGTACAACTTTCATCGCTCACCCGAACGGATGGCATCAGATGGCTGAGCGGCAGCGAACGTCTGAAAATGATGGGCTTTGCCTCGGACTGGATGCGGCCAACCTTGCAGAGGCTTTCGCTGCCGGAAACGCCGTCGTTACGCAAATCGCGCAATGGATTGCCGAAAAGCTAATCAAAGCAGGCTAACAACCCAGGCAGCGAGGGACATCGCCTTGCTGCCTACCCACCTCAATTCTGAAATTCCCTTGCACCAGCCGCAAAAAACCTAAACCCTATTTACCTCGCGCCAGAGCCCGAGTTTTTCGCGCTCGGCATCAGCTTGGGGCGGGAATTTACTGGGTTGAAACACTTGGTAGCAGGTTGGGAAAAGCAGTTGAAGCGTCACCGACCCCTGTGGCGAGGGAGCTTGCTCCCGCTGGACTGCGCAGCAGGCCCAAAACAGACGCCTCTTTGAACCTGACGGATCCGGGACTCAGGTTTCAGGGCCGCTTCGCGCCCCAGCGGGAGCAAGCTCCCTCGCCACAGGGTTCGGGGCCGACGCCTCGTCAGCGGAACGAATCAGCTCTAGCCGGTGATATCGGGCCCGTCCCAGGGAGGGCAGGGACGGGAGGCTGTTCTGGTAAACGAGCGCTTGGGGCGGGAATTT
>NZ_FMTR01000023.1:0-29271 GCF_900100135.1 Pseudomonas sp. NFACC05-1
CGCGCGACCTTCCTGCTTATGCCTGTCGGATCTACGTCACAGCGTTCCGTGCAAGTATTGGGCTTTGGCAATTTTGGCTACCTTACCCCGCTGCACCGCCTAATCCGCTTCCTGTTCGTCAGGCCAGCATTTTGCCTCGGGCTTCCTTCAGATTCGCAGTCACCCGCGACACCCTTGCCTCTGGCTAACACTTCCCCTTGCCGGGTGTGTAGAGGACTTTCACCTCCAAGTCACCAGCGTGACCACCACAGCCAAGCTGGTTGCGCTTGCGCGCAACGCGCCATGCCTGGCGCACCAAAAAAAGCCCCGCATCTCTCAATGCGGGGCTTTTTCATTCAACGCCGAATCAGTTGGCCGTCACGACCGCCTGACCGCTCATTGCCACGTCCAACAGCTCGCGGTTGGCGACCGCGTACATGGCGTAGTCGGTACCGCTGGCAGCACGGATGTCCACCAGCATGGCACGCCAGCGCTCGACCATTTCGTGGTGCTGCTCCAGCCACAGTGCCAGGCGAGTTTCCACGTCCTGGGCGCCATCGCCCTCTTGCAGGACCGAGATGGTGATCGCCCGCTGTTGCCAGTCGACATCATCACGGAACGCTTCACGGGCCAGTGCCTGCCAGTTGTTTTCCACCGGCAGTGCGCTGATCTGTTGCAGGTACCAGGTGATGTCCAGGGCGCTGCCCACGGCGAAGTAGGCCTTGGCCACATCGGCGGCGTTCTGGCCGGTGACGTCGGACGCCTCGATGATCGGCAGCAAGGTGTACAGGTGCGTCGTGCCGGCAACCATGCGCGCCAGCAGCTCCGGCACACCAGCGGCCACGTAGGCCTGGTAGCGGGTCTGCCAACCTTCGCGGGTCGGACCTTCCAGCAGTTCGTCGAGCTTGAGGCCCAACGCCGCCAGGTGCGGACCGAAGTGCGCCACGTCACGGGCAGCGTTCTGCTCGTTGCGGCGGCTGCGCAGGAACCAGCGCGTGGCGCGACGACCCAGGCGCATCAGCTCGTCCATCAGCTCCAGTTGCACGTCGGCGGACACCTGGTGGTCCAGGGCTTCGATCTGCCGGAACCAGTGCGGGAGATGGAAAATATCGCGCACGATCACATAAGCGCCCGCCACGTTCGCCGGGCTCATGCCCGTCGACTCCTTGAGCCGTTGCACGAAGGTGATGCCCATGTGGTTGACCAGGTCGTTGGCGATCTGGGTGCTGACGATCTCGCGCTTGAGGCGATGGCGACGCATGGCCTCGGAGAACTTGCTCACCAGTGTCGGCGGGAACGCCGTCTCCATGTCACGGGTCAGGTAGTCGTCGTCCGGTACCAGGGAGTTGAGCAGCGCTTCCTTGAGGTCGATCTTGCTGTAGGAGATCAGCACCGACAGTTCGGCACGGGTCAGGCCATGGCCCGCCGCGACACGTTCGGCCAGCTGTTCTTCGGTCGGCAGGAACTCGATGGCGCGATCCAGCTTGCCACGGGCTTCCAGGTCGTTCATCAGGCGCTTGTACTCGGCGATCCGCACAAAGGCGCGACGGGCCGCCAGGGACAGGGCCTGGGTCTGCTTGTAGTTGTTGCCCAACACCAGGCCACCGACTTCGTCGGTCATGCTCGCCAGCAACTGGTTGCGTTGCTTGTCGGTCATGTCGCCGGCCTGCACCACTTCGTTGAGCAGGATCTTGATGTTCACTTCGTGGTCGGAGCAGTCCACGCCGCCGGCGTTGTCGATGAAGTCGGTGTTGGAACCGCCGCCATTGAGGCCGAACTCGACGCGACCCAGTTGGGTCATGCCCAGGTTGCCGCCCTCGCCCACGACCTTGCAGCGCAGTTCGTTGCCGTTCACGCGCAGTGCGTCGTTGGCCTTGTCGCCGACATCGGCGTGGCTTTCAGTGCTGGCCTTGACGTAGGTGCCGATACCGCCGTTCCACAACAGATCCACCGGTGCCTTGAGCAAGGCATTGAGCAGTTCGGTCGGGGTCAGTTTGTCGGCCTTGATGTCGAAGCGTTCTTTCATCTGTGGCGAGATGGCAATGCTCTTCGCGCTACGCGAGAAGATACCGCCGCCTTCGGACATGATGCTGGTGTCGTAGTCGGTCCAGGCCGAACGCGGCAGATCGAACAGGCGCTGGCGCTCGGCAAAGCTGCTGGCAGGCTCCGGGTTCGGGTCGATGAAGATGTGCAGGTGGTTGAAGGCCGCGACCAGTTGCAGCTTGTCGGACATCAACAAGCCGTTGCCGAACACGTCGCCGGCCATGTCGCCGACACCCACCACGGTGATGCTGTCTTCCTGGACATTGATGCCGCGTTCGCGGAAGTGGCGCTGCACGCCGACCCACGCGCCCTTGGCGGTGATGCCCATTTTCTTGTGGTCGTAGCCAGCCGAACCGCCGGAGGCGAACGCATCGCCGAGCCAGAAGCCATAGTCGATGGCGATACCGTTGGCGATGTCGGAGAAGGTCGCAGTGCCCTTGTCCGCCGCCACCACCAGGTACGGGTCATCGTCGTCATGACGCACGACGTTGGCCGGCGGTACCAGCACGCCGTCCTTCAGGTTGTCGGTGATGTCCAACAGGCCCGAGATGAAGATGCGGTAGCAGGCGATGCCCTCGGCCGCGATCTCGTCCCGGCTGCCGCCCAACGGCAGGCGACGTGGCAGGAAACCGCCCTTGGCGCCCACCGGCACGATCACCGAGTTCTTCACTTGCTGGGCTTTTACCAGGCCGAGCACTTCGGTGCGGTAGTCTTCTTCACGATCGGACCAGCGCAAGCCACCGCGAGCCACGTTGCCGAAGCGCAGGTGCACGCCTTCGACCCGTGGCGAGTAGACGAAGATCTCGAACTTCGGTACGGGCTTGGGCAGTTCCGGGATCAGGTGCGGGTTGAACTTGAAGCTGAAGTAGGACTTGTTCTGGCCGTTGGCGTCGGTCTGGTAGAAGTTGGTCCGCAGGGTGGCCTTGATCAGGTCCAGGTAGCGACGCAGGATGCGGTCTTCGTTGAGCACCTGGACGTCGTCCAGGGCCGAGAGAATCGCTTGCTCCAGGCGCAGTTGCTTGTCTTCCAGGTCATCGCCGGTGAGTTTGCGCGCCAGGTAGAAGCGGGTCTTGAACAACCGGGTCAACTCGCGAGCGATGTCGGTGTGGTTGTTCAGGGTGCTGGCGATGTAACCCAGGTCGAAGCCCAGGCGGATCTGCTTCAGGTAACGGGCATAGGCACGCAGCAGCGCCACGTCGCGCCATGGCAGGCCGGCGGTCAGCACCAGGCGGTTGAAGGCATCGTTCTCGGCATCGCCACGCACGATGTGGACGAAGGCGTCCTGCAAGGTGTCGTTGAGTTGCTGGATATCCAGGTCCAGGCCTTCGGCGGCGGTGAACGCGAAGTCATGGATCCAGAACTCGCGGCCATTGGTGTGGCGCAGGCGGTACGGGAATTCACCCAGCACGCGCAGGCCGAGGTTTTCCAGGATCGGCAGCACGTCGGACAGCGCCAGTGGCGTATCGGCGTGATACAGCTTGCAGTGCAGCTCACGCTGGCCGGAGACCTGGCCCAGCGGCTGGTAGAAGCTCATGACCAGCGGATTTTTTTCGCTCAGGCTCAGCAGGTGCTGCATGTCGACCACGGCCGAGTGCGCAGCAAAGCGCTCGCGGTAGCCGGCCGGGAAACCTTTCGGGAAATCCGACAGCACGTTGGTGCCCTGGGCTTCACCGAAGCTCTCGACGACCAGGCTGGCGTAATCGTCCTTCCAGCTGCGGCAGGCCTGCACGACTTCTTTTTCCAGCAGCAACGGGTCGATGTCGATGCGGTTCTTCGGGTCGACCCGCAGGATCAGTTGTACACGGGCCAGTACGGATTCGGAGAAGAAGGTCCAGAACTCGCAGTCCGAGGCCTTCAGGCGATCCATCAGCACTTGCTGGATCTTCTGGCGCACTTCGGTGGAATAGATGTCACGTGGCACGTAGGCCAGGCAGTAGCAGAAACGGCCATACGGGTCTTTGCGCAGGAACACGCGGATCTTGTTGCGTTCCTGGATCTGCACGATGGACATGACGGTGCTGAACAGCTCGTCCACCGGGGTCTGGAACAGGTCGTCACGGGGCAGTACTTCGACCACCTGGGCCAGTTCCTTGCCCAGGTGCGCCTTGGCCTGGAAGCCCGAGCGACGCTCGATTTCCGCGACCTTGCGGCGGATGTACGGGATGGCCCGCACGCTCTCGCCATACACCGAAGAGGTGTACAGGCCCATGAAGCGGCATTCCTTGATGACCTTGCCGTCGGCGTCGATTTCACGGATCGACACGTAGTCAGGATAGGCCGGACGGTGTACGCGGCTCGGGTGCGCGGCCTTGGCGAACGACAGCGGCGTCGGTTCGCGCAGGTAATTGACGGCGTAGTCTTCGATGCGCAGGTCTTCGGCGGTCAGGCCGGCGCGCAGCAATTTGGTCAGGCCCAGGAACGAATCGGGGTTGTACTCGATGTGGCCACCATCGGCCTCGTCACGAACCACGAACTCTTCGTAGCCCAGGAAGGTGAAGTGGTTACCTACCAGCCATTCCAGGAAGCTCTTGATCTCGCTCTTTTCATCAGCGTCGATGGCGTAGGCGCTGCTGTCCAGGCTGTCGAGGATTTCCTGGACCTTGGCTTTCATCGGTTCGAAGTCGGCCACGGCCACGCGCACTTCGCCCAGCACTTGCTCAAGTTCCTTGCTCAGGACGTTGAGTTCGGCGGCGTTGGCGCAACGGTCGATTTCCAGGTACATCAACGACTCTTGCAGGATGTCGTCGCCCTGGGTGCCTTTTGGCAGGATTTCCAGCAACTCGCCCTTGCTGCCGCGACGCACGCTCAGCACGGTGGTTTGCAGGGTATGAATGCTGTAGCCGCGACGGTTCAGCTCGGTGCGGACCGAGTCCACCAGGAATGGCAGGTCGTGGTGCAGCACTTCCACGGCCGTGTGGGTCGACTGCCAGCCGTGGCGTTCGTAATCGGGGTTGTAGACGCGCACCTGCGGCTGCGCGTGATCGAAGCGCTCAAGCAGGCGCCAGGCAGACAGGGTGCAGCCGGCGAGGTCGGACAACCGGCGCTGGGTAAGTTCATCGAGGGAAATGATGCCGAAGAATTGTTCAGCGAACAGCGCCACTTGTGGCAGTGCCTGTTCACTGATGTGCTGCGCCAGTGCCGCTTGCAGTTGATGCTGGAAGTCGGCCTTGCTGGCTGCGGTGAAGAACGCCATCTGTGGTACTCCGCTTGGGCTTGTTATTGATGAAAGCGTCGCGTGCAACCCCTTGCGGGGTTATCGGCCATCCCGTTCCTGATTCTCGGGCAGAGGAAACAGGATGACAGGTGGATGAAGCTGGACAGGACCCGCAGGTCACATCCTTTTCCATGTAATTTCATGTCATGGGCACCTGCAAAAAACACCCGTGGGATGGCCTTTGCAGGTGCACATCCGTTGCGCAGCTTAACGAGTGCGACAACCTGCCTGCTTGCAGCGCTGCGACATATTCGGTCATCGGCTAGCTAAACAGCCCGTGCGCATCGAACAACCCTAGCAGCCCAAGGGCCAAACGGCACCTGGCGGCGTGAAATCATCGCTGGATCCTGCGTCTGGCAGCGGTAATCCAGCAGAAATTCCTCCCGGCTGGCAAAATCCACCTTTTACTCCCCCGCAGGGCTCATCGAGCCAGGAGCCATCACCATGCAAATGACCACCGCCCTTCTGATCGCCAACCCGTGCGACGAAGAAGAAGACAACATGGCCATGCTCTGCTGCCATAGCGCCCAGGGCGACATGTTCCTGATGTCCCGCTACCCCGACGAAGACGCACTGGAAATCACTCTGGATGGCGAGCCTTCGACACTCGATGGCGTGAAGGTGACCCTGAGCCCGACCCTGCTGAAGATCGAAATCGCCGCAGCGGACGCCGATGCCCTGAATGGCGATGATGTGCTGGAAATCATTCATAACAGCGATACGGCGGACCTGGCGGAAGTGGAACTGACGTTGCAGAACATTCTCCGGGGCACCGGGACTTATATAAGTCAGCTCTGAGCTCAGCAGCGCCAGGGATTCAGGATAGGAGTCGGGCAGCTCTTGTGGCGAGGGAGCTTGCTCCCGCTGGGCTGCGCAGCAGCCCCAAAAACCACACACCACGATCTGACAGCCAAACCGCGCGAGCACGAATGGCGACTGCTGCGCAGCCCAGCGGGAGCAAGCTCCCTCGCCACACTGGTTCGCGTGAGCCTTCCCACCACATCCTACCCACGCTGCGGCTCCTTACCACGAGGTGAATCACCGTCGGTCGCTCTCGTATCAAGACGCCCTTGACGACCGACTGGATTCTGAGGTTTCCTGAAACCGGTTTCAGAGCCGCTAAATAATTCCAATAAGCAGGTTTCTATCCGTGAATTCTTTCTCCGCCGCCCAGCGCAGCCGCGTGACCATGCTTGACGTCGCCGAACGCGCCGGGGTCTCCAAGGCCAGTGTCTCGCGCTTCATTGGCGAGGACCGCGCCCTGCTCTCCGAGGCCATCGCCCGGCGCATCGAGCAGGCAATCAATGAGTTGGGCTATCGTCCCAACCAGATGGCCCGTGGCCTCAAGCGCGGACGCACGCGCCTGATCGGCATGCTGGTGGCCGATATCCGCAACCCTTATTCAATTGCCGTGATGCATGGCGTGGAAACCGCCTGCCGTCGCCATGGCTACAGCCTAGTGGTGTGTAACACCGATCGCGATGACGAGCAGGAGCGCCAGCACCTGGCGTTGTTGCGCGCCTACAATATCGAAGGGCTGATCGTGAACACCCTGGGGCATCACCGTGAGGAACTGCTCGAACTGCGCAGCGAGATGCCGCTGGTGCTGGTGGATCGCAAGGTTGATCGGCTCGAAAGCGACCTGGTGGGACTGGATAACCCGGCCGCCGTCGCGATGGCGCTCGACCACCTTGAACAACGGGGCTACCGCGATCTGCTCCTGGTCAGCGAGCCCTTCGACGGCACCAGCTCGCGGATCGAGCGGGTCGACAGTTTCAAGGCCGGCATCGAGCGCCGCCCTGCCCTGACCGGCGCCGTGGTGGAAACCTGTGACCGGTTGACCGCACGCATCGAGGCCTTCCTTGCCCAGCCGGGCGCTGGCCCCAAGGCACTGTTCTGCGCCAACGGCATTGCTGCGTTGGCCGCCACTCAAGCCTTGCGCGACCTGGGTTGCCATTTGTTCGACGACGTAGGCCTGATCGCCCTCGACGATCTGGATTGGTACCCGTTGGTGGGCAGCGGCATCACCGCCCTGGCCCAACCCACCGCCGAGATCGGCGCCAGCGCTTTCGAATGCCTGCTCAAGCGCTTGCGCGGTGACAACGGGCCGGTGCGGACCCTGGATTTTGCGGCGCAGCTGATTGAGCGTGGGTCGACGCTTGGGAATGGTCGGTGATGGTGAGGGCCCTATCGCGAGCAAGCTCGCTCCCACAGGGATCTTCAGTGCGCCACAGATCCCGTGTGGGAGCGAGCTTGCTCGCGATGAGGACCTGAAGCACACCCCCCTTTTTTTAAATAAAACTGAAACCGGTTTCATAGGTGCAATAACAATGAACAAACCACCCGTTTCCATCAGCCTTTCCAGCTACGGCGCCGACCTGGTACGGCAACAAGGCCAAGGCCATTTCATCGATCTGCTGGCCGCCGCCGGCGCCTCGCGCATCGAATGGCGCGAAGAATTGCTCACCACCGAACAGCCCGCCGAGCTGGCCGCTCGCGCTCGCGCCCAGGGGCTGCAAAGTGTTTTCTCGTCGCCACTGGAGCTGTGGCTCGCCGGGCAGTCCAGGCCCAACCCGGCCCTGGCACTGACCCTGCAACGGTCCGAGGCTTTCGGCTCGGCATGGCTAAAAGTCTCCCTCGGGCACTTCACCGACTCCCATGACCTGTCAGCACTGGCGGATGTGCTCGGCGCAAGCCCAGTGCAGTTGCTGGTGGAAAACGACCAGACCTTGCAAGGCGGGCGGATCGAACCGTTGCAACGTTTCTTCACCGCTGCCGAAGAGCATGCATTGCCCGTCGGCATGACCTTCGACATCGGCAACTGGCAATGGCAGGACCAATCGGCCGCCGTCGCCGCCCGACAGCTCGGACGGTATGTGGCTTACGTGCATTGCAAGGCAGTGGCCCAGCGCGCCGACGGCAAACTGGTCGCCGTACCTCCGGCCATGACCGACCTGCACCTGTGGGAGCAACTGCTCAAGCACATGCCCGTCGGTGTAATGCGCGCCGCCGAATACCCGCTACAAGGCGAAGACTTGCTGCAATTGACCGCTGAACATGTCGCCACCCTTGCCCGCCTCGGGCAACCACGCCGGGAGCCTGCCCATGCCTGAGTTCGATGTGCTGTCGTTCGGCGAAACCATGGCGATGCTGGTGGCCGACCAGCGCGGTGACCTGGCCAGCGTCGACCAGTTCCACAAGCGCATTGCCGGGGCCGACAGCAACGTGGCCATCGGTTTGTCGCGCCTGGACTTCAAGGTCGCGTGGCTGAGCCGGGTTGGCGCCGATTCCCTGGGACGCTTCGTCGTGCAGACACTGGAAAACGAAGGCCTGGATTGTCGTCACGTGGCGGTCGATCCAACGCACCCCACCGGATTTCAGTTCAAGTCCCGTACCGACAATGGCAGCGACCCGCAAGTCGAGTATTTCCGTCGTGGCTCGGCGGCCAGTCATCTGTCGATCGATTCCATCGCGCCATCGCTGCTTGAAGCCCGTCACTTGCACGCCACCGGCATCGTCCCGGCGTTGTCGGTCACGGCCCGCGAGATGTCCTTTGAATTGATGAGCCGTATGCGCGCGGCCGGCCGCAGCCTGTCGTTCGACCCCAATCTGAGGCCAAGCCTGTGGACCAGCGAGTCGACGATGATCACTGCAATCAATCGCCTCGCCGCCCTCGCCCACTGGGTCTTGCCGGGACTCGGCGAAGGCCGGCTGCTGACCGGTTTCGACGACCCGGCCGACATCGCCGCGTTCTACCTGGACCAAGGCGCCGAAATCGTCGTGATCAAGCTCGGCGCGGACGGGGCCTATTACCGCACGGCGTTGGACCAAGGCGTCATCCCCGGCGTGCCGGTGGCCCAAGTGGTGGACACCGTGGGCGCCGGTGATGGCTTCGCCGTGGGCCTGATCAGCGCATTACTCGAAGGCCAGGCCATCACCGAGGCCGTACAGCGCGCCAATTGGATTGGCAGCCGCGCGGTGCAGAGCCGTGGGGATATGGAAGGGTTGCCGACGCGCCTTGAGTTATTGGCTGAATTTGAAACCGCCTATCGCGAGCAAGCTCGCTCCCACATGGGATCGAGTTAACCCCTGTGGGAGCGAGCTTGCTCGCGATAGAGGCCACCGCAAAACACACCTGCTGCAACAAAAACAACAAGCTCAGGAGTCAACGACATGCAAACGCTCAACCTCGCCACCCGCCGCTGGTGGTACATCATGCCCATCGTCTTCATCACCTACAGCCTGGCCTACCTCGACCGGGCCAATTATGGATTTGCCGCCGCCTCGGGCATGGCCAAGGACCTGATGATCACCCCAGGGCTTTCGTCGCTGCTGGGCGCCCTGTTTTTCCTCGGCTACTTTTTCTTCCAGGTCCCGGGGGCGATCTACGCGCAAAAGCACAGTGTGAAGAAGCTGATCTTCGTCAGCCTGATCCTCTGGGGTTCGCTGGCCACCCTGACGGGCGTGGTCGCCAACGCCTACTGGCTGATCGTGATCCGTTTCATGCTCGGGGTGGTCGAGGCCGCGGTGATGCCGGCGATGCTGGTGTACCTGTGCCACTGGTTCACCCGGGCCGAACGCTCGCGCGCCAATACCTTCCTGATCCTCGGCAACCCGGTGACCATGCTGTGGATGTCCGTGGTCTCGGGTTACCTGGTGCAGCGATTCGACTGGCGCTGGATGTTCATCATCGAGGGCCTGCCGGCGGTGCTCTGGGCCTTTGTCTGGTGGCGCCTGGCCGATGATCGCCCGGCCCAGGCCAAGTGGCTCAGCGACCAGGAAAAACATGATCTGGAAAGTGCCTTGGCCGCCGAACAGGTCGGCATCAAGGCGGTGAAGAACTATGCCGAAGCCTTCCGCTCTCCCAAGGTGATCATCCTGGCATTGCAGTTTTTCTGCTGGAGCATCGGCGTCTACGGGTTTGTGTTGTGGTTGCCGTCGATCCTCAAGGCCGGCCTACAGATGAACATGGTCGAGGCCGGGTGGCTGTCGTCCTTGCCGTACCTGGCGGCGGTGATCGGCATGCTGGTGGTGTCCTGGGCGTCGGACAAGGCGCAGAAGCGCAAGCGTTTCGTCTGGCCGCCGCTGCTGATCGCCTCCATTGCGTTCTACGCCTCCTACCTGCTGGGGGCCGAGCACTTCTGGTGGTCCTATGGCTTGCTGGTGGTCGCCGGCGCTTGCATGTACGCGCCCTACGGTCCGTTCTTCGCCATCGTTCCGGAAATCCTCCCGGCCAATGTCGCCGGCGGCGCCATGGCGTTGATCAACAGCATGGGCGCGCTGGGTTCGTTCGGCGGCTCGTACCTGGTGGGCTACCTCAACGGCACCACCGGCTCCCCTGGCATGTCCTTCCTGCTGATGAGCGGCGCCTTGCTGCTGTCGGTCGTGCTGACCCTCGCCCTCAAGCCCGGCGCCAGCGACCGGACCGTCTCCCACCCCGCGACGCCAAACCCGGCGCCCGCCCGCTCCTGAATCGAGACCCATCCATGAAAAAGCACGTGGTGTTGTACAAAACGCTGTCACCTCAATTGATGGCTCGCCTGCAAGCCCAGGCCCAAGTCACGCTCATCGAACGCCTCGATGCCCAGGGCCTGGCACAACTGCGCGACGCCCTGTCCACGGCCCACGGCCTGCTGGGCGCCAGCCTCAAGCTGGATGCGGCACTGGTGGACCTGGCGCCGAACCTGCAAGCCATCGCCAGCGTCTCGGTGGGGGTCGACAACTACGACATCGACTACCTGACCGAACGCCGGATCCTGCTGACCAATACCCCGGACGTGCTCACCGAAACCACCGCGGACACCGGTTTCGCCCTGATCCTGGCAACCGCCCGGCGCGTGGTGGAACTGGCCAACCTGGTGCGCAGCGGCGGCTGGCAACAGAGCATCGGCCCCCGGCATTTCGGCACCGACGTCCATGGCAAGACCCTGGGCATCATTGGCATGGGGCGCATCGGCGAAGCCTTGGCCCAGCGCGGGCACTTCGGCTTCGGCATGCCGGTGCTCTACCACAGCCATTCGCCCAAGCCCGCGGTCGAGCAGCGTTTCAACGCACGCTATTGCAGCCTCGAAACATTGTTGCAGCAGGCGGACTTCGTTTGCCTGACCTTGCCCTTGACGGCTGAAACCCAAGGGCTGATCGATGCGCAGGCGTTTGCCCGAATGCGTCCCGAGACCCTCTTCATCAACATCTCCCGAGGCAAAGTGGTGGACGAAGCGGCACTGATCGACGCCCTGCGCAACGGCCAGATCCGTGGCGCGGGACTGGATGTGTTCGAGCACGAACCCTTGAATGCCGATTCGCCGCTGTTGCAGATGGACAATGTGGTGGCAACGCCCCACATGGGCTCGGCCACCCATGAGACACGGGAGGCGATGGCGCGCTGTGCGGTGGACAACCTGCTGGCGGCATTGGCGGGGGAGCGACCGGCGAATCTGGTGAATGCGGGGGCGTGGGTAGGCTGACGTATTGCCGCCTTCGAATATGCCATCGCAAGCAGGATCGCGATGGCAACCGTGTCCATTCAGACCTGCACGCAACACAACCTTCCCCGGACACCCCCGCCTTATAACACCTCTGCAGCCTTGTCGGATGACCCTTTCGATCCGTTCTTAAAATAATATAAACATTCCAAACGACGAAAACAGTAGCGAGAAACAATGCTTTCAACAAAGCAGCTACATTCCTACATCGCCCTCCTACTCAACAGCAAGAACAAACCTACGACAGCCTCGGAAGTCCCGCAATAGCCTTCACCCCATCTCAATGTTATTAATTAATCACTTGCGAACACACGCAAGTTGGGCACTCGCGTCGCGACACCCATTAACTACATTGGAGTAAATCGACATGGGCAGGAAACGCTCTGAAATAAATAATACCTTCTTTGGTCTGCCACAGGCATTAGGTTTTTCTAAAGGCCTCCTCGAAACGGAAGCCGATTTTTTTGCGTCACTGATCAATTAAACCAGTGACCGATTAAATATCGGCGAACAGATGCCGGAAGGATCTCCTTCCGGCATCTATTAACGGAGATCCATATGTCCGAACGAGAACTAGCACCCACCGAAGCGCTATTCAATATCATGTCCACGCTTCATACACTGGGCCTCAGTGCAGTAACACGGTACACGACACCATCCAAGCTAGTAGCGACGGCCGAGTTGTTTGATGGCAACGATAATCTAGTTGAATCGGGGGCTGGCAAGGGACCAGACTCACTTATAGGCGCACTGGCAGAAAGCATTGAACACTTCAGCACCTTTCAGCCGCTTGCTGATTCTCCCCCACGGTATCGCTCCGATAAGATAGCTACTCAAAAAGCCGTCACAGAAGATGGGATTTTTACCAGCCTGCCTCACACCGGAAAATTAATCGAATGCTATAGGCTTACGTCGCTCGACAACAATGAAGAGTTATTCGCCCCTTGCGCCCTTCTATGCCCTGAAACGACGCAATCCGTCCACGAAGATTCGAATTCCGCATTGCATTTTCTATCTCGCTACTCATCAAACTCAGGAATTGCTTTTGGTTGCACAGAGAACGAAGCACTGTTACATGGCACACACGAAATAATCGAGAGGCATATCCTGTCTCTTTTCTATATGACTATCTGTGGCCTCGGCCCGGCAATAGAACTGTACATACCTTCTACCGCTTTGCTTGAAACAGCGCTGAGGGGTCACCCCTCTGCCTTGGTATCAGTGAGAAAACTGCGAGTGATTATTATCAAGGATGTGCTGTCAGTTTATTTTGCCGTGGCATTTCCCAAAGCAGGCCCTGGACCTCACCATCTTTCACCCATTGGCTCCGGATGCTCGCTTGAAATCCATACTGCAATCCAAAGGGCAGTAACTGAACAGTTCCAGTCCGAGGACTTATATGATGCAACTGAAGAATCTATAGATAGAGAAGCTTTTGATTTACTATCCCAATCAAAGCACCTTAAACATCTAATCGACTTCGCACCAGTCACAAGTGCGACACTTCCTATTATTGATATTCCTGCGCACACCGGCTCCACGACAGTTTCCGCACAATTAGAAACACTGCAAAAAAACCTATCAAATACAGGATTGAAAATATTCCGTCGAACCGTAGCCCGCTTTTCAAGCAACAGCCTTGTCACTCAAGTTTATATCCCAGGACTTGAGCGCTTCAATATCATTCGAAGCGGTCGCTTGGTGGCGCCTCAGCACGTGTTGCGCGGTTGAACTACCGAAACACGAATCGACCAGGAGCGAGTACATGCACAGCATCCGCACAATGATAAAAAACGCCTATAAAAAACACACCAAACTCCTAGCAGTGACCATAGTCACGATCATCGCACTCAAACTCATCACACTCGCCCCGCCACTGTTACTTGGAACCATCATCGACACCCTGCAAGGCAACAGAAACCCAGCATCCAGCACGCTGCTCGCACTGACGACAGGCTTGATTGTCGCGGGATGTATTCATGCCATCATCACTCCGCTGCAAATCCATGCGCTGTCCAAGCTGGTACAAAGCATTATCATGAATGCGTCCATCGAGTGGATCACCGAACTCATGGGCAAGGAGTTTTCGTTATTCAATTCCTGGAGGATCGGCCACTTCATCAAATCGGTCGAGCGCGGAATTACTGCTCACGAACAACTGCTAACGTTCATTGTGACCATTGCGCTTCCCGTACTCTTGGAGTTCCTAGTTGTTGGGGCGGCTTTTATTTATATTGGGGGCAGTGAAATCTTTTTGAGCATGACGGCGTTCGGAATCATCTATCTGGCTGCTACCCATAAAATCATCAGATGGCGGAGAAAGCACATCGATGCAGTCAATGAGCAGGAAGATGAATTAAGTGCCCACCTCTACAACACCCTCAACGCAGGAAAAGTCATAAAACTGGAAAGCACCATACCTACGGCCCTGCGCCCGTTGAACGCGGCGTTCGGAGGCTATGCCAACGCTGCGGTGACTACAGCATCATCGGGCGGCCTGCTGAGCACCGCCAAGATATTGTTCATCAGCCTTTCCACTGGGGGATTGCTCTACTGGGGCGTCGTGGACCAACTGTCGGGTCAGCCCAGTATCAGTGTCGGGCAGTTGGTTGCCATTTTTTCAATCGCGGGGAGCTATCTGCTCAGTATTTCGACCTTAACTGAAGGGTATCGTGTTCTTGATCAGTTCCTTGCAGACCAGCATCAATTTCAAGGTCTGCTATCACTTCCGGATTTCGATCACAGCAATCGGCTGGCGTGGGTCGATTTCCAGCGGTCCTCAGTCCTGGAACTCGGCCCCTGCGAAGTGGCAGGAGCAGGACCGCTTCGCCTGTCGATCAAGCGCTCCCTGGCATTTACTCAAGGGCAGTCAGTGGCCGTTACGGGCCCTAGCGGTGCAGGCAAAACCACTTTTCTGGAAGTGCTCGCCGGACTTGATGCATCAACGCGAGACCAACTGAGTATCGACTCGGCACCGGTCTCACTTTTGACCGGTCAAGCTCACCTGGACGCCTTGAGATACTGTCCCCAACAACCACGGTTTCTGGAAGGCTTTTTTGAACAATCGGTTCTGTTCGGAGGCAACGCATCGCCGATTTTGTCTAGAGCCATACAGCAATTGGAACTGGATGAGATCGTGACAACACGTCAGGTCAGCGAAAATGCATCGAATATCTCGGGAGGTGAAGCCAAACGCCTCTCGCTGCTGCGCCTGATCAACAAGCCCGGAAAATTCAATATGTTCGACGAGCCAAGCGCATCCATCGAACCCAGGCTGACCACGCCCCTCTGGGACCTGTTATTCGACGTTTTTGCTGGGCAGGGGTTGATCTGTGTCACCCATGACGTTGACCACCTGCATCGGTTTGATCGGGTCATTGTGATGCATGACGGGGCAATCGTGGACGATGGTCCGTGGCGGGAGTTGGTCGACAGGCCAGCAGTCAAGCTGCTGGTGGATGAGATTAGGATGCAGAGCTAACGAAATAGGGTGGTGGATCTGCTGCCGTCATCGCGAGCGGGCTCGCTCCCACATTGGAGCTGTGGCAACACTCAGATCCTGGGCCCGCCGCAGAACCTGTGGGATCCGAGCTTGCTCGCGATGGCGGCGGTACAGTCAACTAGATGGAGCCTGAACCATCGCTATCGCGAGCAAGCTCGGCTCCCACAGGTTTTGCGGCTTGCCCAGGATTTAAGGAATGCCACAAGTCCCTTGTGGCGCGGGAGCTTGCTCCCTGGCCACAAGGGCTATGTCGGCTGACGGGTTTCGATGTTGTCCAGTGCACGGTTCGCCAGCAGGCTGCCCAGTTCGATCAGTTGCTGAATGCCCAGGAGGAAATGCCGGCGTGAACCGTCCAGGTCGAAGGCCAGGTCATTGACCATGGCATTGGCCGAAGCCAGGGTTTCGCTGAGGTTGGCAAGCAGGCTTTCGGTGTCGATGTCTTTGTTGACGGTGAAGAGTTGGCCGGGCGCAGGTTCTGCTTCGGCTTTGTCCGGTTTGGGGTTCAGGTAATGGTCGAGGACTCGGTCGGTGACTTCGTCGTGTTTTTGGGACTTGGTTTTTGAACGCGGTGACGTTGGATCGGTGTTCGGTGGGTTCGGGGTTACTTTGAACATGAATGAATCTCCAAATCAGAAAAAGGAGACCATCAACCTCGCTACCAAACGAAGGTGGCGGCCATACGCGGGTTGGTAGACCGGTGACTTGGAGAACCGGCGCGTCCGAAGACGCCCTGCGCATGACCGCCATAAAACAGATACCAAAAAGGCCTCCGTTACAGGGGCTGTGCGACAAGTCAAAAGCCGGGCTACCAAACCCGATCGCTGATTCATCAGCGACCCGGAAACGATAGAACCTGCCTCCCAAGCGCACAAGCCGGCGGATTCTGGCGCAGTTGTAGGCAATGGCGCAAGACAACGTAGCCTGCTCCAGAGCACTCCTACGTCCCGATAAACACCCCTTCACTTTGTGAGTGCTTCGCACTCAAGCGGGAGCAAGCTCCCTCGCCACCGGGTAAGGTGCGCCTGTCGGGTGGGATTCATGGCAAGCAAACCCACCCCCACAATCTTTCCAAGCCGATCACAATTCACACGGCCAATCAAAATCCCGTTAGTCGCCACCCCCTGCCATGCATTAAAGTAACGCCCCCAGCCCCGGCGTTATCCGAACGTCCGGGGCCACCCTTTCCAGGAACAGTCACCGATGGAACATCGTGAAGCGCTGCTTGCGCTGCGAACCTTTCTTTCAACGCAGATTCTCGGCCAGGAAAAACTCATCGAGCGCCTGCTCATCGCCCTGCTTGCCGACGGCCACATGCTGGTGGAAGGCGCGCCGGGGCTGGCCAAGACCAAGGCCATCAAAGAACTGGCCGAAGGCGTCGAAGCGCAATTCCATCGCATCCAGTTCACCCCCGACCTGCTGCCCGCCGACATCACCGGTACGGAAATCTACCGCCCGGAAACCGGTAGCTTCGTGTTCCAGCAAGGGCCGATTTTCCATAACCTGGTGCTGGCGGACGAAATCAACCGCGCCCCGGCCAAGGTCCAGTCGGCCTTGCTGGAGGCGATGGCCGAGCGGCAGGTCAGCGTCGGGCGCAGCACTTATGAACTGTCGCCGCTGTTCCTGGTGATGGCCACGCAGAACCCGATCGAGCAGGAAGGCACCTACCCGCTGCCCGAAGCCCAGCTCGACCGCTTCCTGATGCACGTCAAGATCGGTTTCCCGGACGCCGCGGTGGAACGCCGTATCCTGCAGCAGGCCCGGGGTGAAGCGCTGAACGGCGAGACCAAGCCCGAACGCCGCGTGAGCCAGCAGGCGATTTTCTCCGCGCGCAAGGAAATCCTCGGGTTGTACATGGCCGACGCCGTGGAGGAGTACTTGGTGCAACTGATCATGGCCACCCGCAACCCGGCCAAGTTCGATCCGGAAATGGCCGAATGGATCGCCTACGGCGCCAGTCCGCGGGGCTCCATCGCCCTGGACCGCTGCGCCCGTGCCCACGCTTGGCTGGCCGGACGCGACTTTGTCAGCCCCGAAGATATCCAGGCCGTGCTGTTCGACGTGCTGCGCCATCGCATCATCCTGTCGTTCGAAGCCGAGGCCGCTGGCATCGACCAGGACCGGGTCGTGCAGCGGATTCTCGACGTCGTCGCTGTCGCTTGAGCATGTGTCATGAATAACCCACTGGCGCCCGCACCGGGCATCCGCGTCAGCCTCGCAGAGCTGATCGAGATGCGCCATCGCGTGCGCGAAGTGCAGCTGTTCTCGACCCCAGGCCAGCGCAGCCCGCTGATCGGCCTGCATCACTCCAAGCTGCGCGGACGCGGGGTCGATTTCGACCAGGTGCGGGTCTATCAGGCCGGCGACGACGTACGCACCATTGACTGGCGCGTCACCGCCCGGACCCAGGAGCCCCACACCAAACTGTTCCACGAAGAACGCGAGCGGCCGATCTTCATCATGATCGAGCAAAGCCACCGGCTGTTCTTCGGTTCGGGGCTGGTGTTCAAGTCGGTGCTCGCCGCCCAGGCGGCCAGCCTCATAGGCTGGGCCGCGCTGGGGCACAACGACCGGGTCGGCGGCCTGGTGTTCGGCAATAACACCCATTACGAGGTCAAGCCGCGACGCAGCAAACAGAGCCTGTTGCAATTGCTCAACCGGCTGGTGCGGGTCAATCAGTCACTGCACACCGAGGCCGAGCCGGATCGCGACTCGTTCGGCATCGCCCTGCGCCGGGCCCGGGAAGTGCTACGGCCCGGCAGCCTGGCGATCGTGATTTGCGATGAGCGCGCGCTGTCCGACAGCGCCGAGCAACAGTTGAGCCTGCTGTCGCGCCATTGCGACCTGTTGTTGCTGCCACTGTCGGACCCGCTGGATCATGCCCTGCCCGCCGCCGGTCTGCTGCGGTTCACCCAGCGTGGTTCGCAGCTGGAACTCGACACCCTGAATTTCGAACTGCGCCAGGCCTATCGCGCCCAGGCCGAGGCGCGCCAGGAACGCTGGGAGATGCTGGCGCAGAAACTGCGAATCCTGATGCTGCCCCTGAGTACCCAGGGCGACATGGTCGAGCAACTGCGCGACTACCTGAACCCCAAGCGGGCCGGGAAAAGCCGATGAGCAGCCTCGATCAACTGCAACCGCTGATGGCGCCGCCGCCTATCGGTTTCTGGCCACCCGCGCCAGGCTGGTGGCTGCTGCTGGTGTTGATCCCATTGCTGGGCCTGGGCCTGTGGCAACTGCGCCGGTTCATCCCCATCAAGCGCACCGTCGCCCGCGCCGAACAACCCCTCGACCCGGTGCGCCTGGCCGCGCTGGCCGAACTCGCCCTGCTGCCCAAACCCTACGACGGCGCGCCGGCCGGGGCCTGGTTGCAACAGCTCAACGGGCTGCTCAAGCGTCTATGCCGCAATCACTACCCCTACAGCCAGAGCCACACCCTCAATGGGCGCAAATGGCTGGCGTTCCTGGATAACCGCTGCCCGGCCGCGGGCCTGACGCGCTGGATGATATTGGTGGAAGGCGCCTACAAACCCGAATGCAAGCTCGATGACAAAGCCATCGCTGGGCTGACCCAGGCGGTCGAAATCTGGATTCGCAAACATGTTTGAGTTCGCCTGGCCGTGGGTATTCGCCCTGTTGCCGCTGCCTTGGCTGATGCGCCTGGTGCTGCCGGCGGCCGATAGCGGCGAGCCAGCGCTCAAGGTCAGTTTCCTCGGGGACCTGGAAGGCCTGGTGGGTCGCCGGGCGCGGGCCAATCTGCCGACCTGGCGGCAACAGGCGCCCTTCATCCTGCTCTGGCTGCTGTTGCTGATCGCCGCGGCTCGACCGCAGTGGTTGGGCGAGCCATTGCCCATTGCCGCCAGCGGCCGCGACCTGCTGGTGGCGGTGGATGTCTCGGGTTCCATGGACTTTCCCGACATGCAGTGGAAGGACGAAGAGGTCAGTCGCCTTGTGCTGGTCCAGCACATGCTCGGGGACTTTCTCGAAGGCCGCGAAGGTGACCGGGTCGGCCTGATCCTGTTCGGCAGCCAGGCCTATCTGCAAGCACCGCTGACCTTCGACCGCCGCACCGTGCGCCATTGGCTCGATGAGGCGCGTATCGGTATCGCCGGCAAGAACACCGCCATCGGCGACGCCATCGGCCTGGCCCTCAAGCGCCTGCGCCAGCGCCCGGCCCACAGCCGCGTGCTGATCCTGGTCACCGACGGTGCCAACAACGGCGGTGAAATCGATCCGCTGACCGCTGCGCGACTGGCCGCCGACGAAGGCGTGAAAATCTACCCGATCGGCATCGGTGCCGACCCGGAACAAAGCGGCACCACGGGTTTGCTCGGCGTCAACCCGAGCCTGGACCTGGATGAACCGACACTCAAGGAAATCGCCCAAGCCACCGGCGGCCAGTATTTTCGTGCCCAGGATGGCGCGCAATTACTGGCGATCAAGACCGCCCTCGACCAGCTCGAGCCGGTGACCCAGCAACCGACCCAGGCCCGTCCTGCCCTGGCGCTGTATCACTGGCCCCTGGCCGTTGCGCTGCTGTTGAGCATGTTGCTGGTGGCCCGGGCGCGCTGGCCGGACAATCCGTTGCAGCGCCTGTTCAACCAGCCGCTGTTCCAGCCGGCCCAACACACCGAGTGGCGCCAGCGGCTCAAGCGCCTGCGCTTGCGGAGGCGTCGATGATCGCCTTCTGGCCACATTGGCTACGCCCCTGGTTCGTATTGCTGCTACCTCTGCTGGGCTGGTTGCTCTGGCAACTGTGGCACCGGCAGAAACGCGTGGGCCGCTGGCAGATGATCCTGCCGCCCGCCTTTCATGCTGTGCTGCTCAGTGGCGGCAGTGGCCGCGAAAGCCGGCTGCCGTGGATTGCCCTGGGCCTGGGTTGGCTGTTGATCGTGCTGGCGTTGCTGGGGCCGAGTTGGGCGCGGGTCGAACAGACCAGCCAGAAACCCGCCGACCCGCTGGTGGTGGTGCTGGAGCTGACCCCGGAAATGCTCGCCACCGACGTCCCGCCCACGCGCCTGGAGCAGGCCCGGCGCAAGGTACTGGACCTGTTGCAGAACCGCAGCGACGCCCAGACCGCGATCATCGTCTATGCCGGCAGCGCCCATACGCTGGTGCCGCTGTCCGACGACCTGTCCACCAGCGCCAACCTGCTCGAAGCCCTTGCGCCATCGATCATGCCGCAGAGCGGCCATCGTGCCGACCTGGCGGTCCACAAGGCGCTGGCCCTGTTGGACCAGGGCGAACTGGGCCATGGCCGGATCCTGCTGATCGGTTCGTCGCTGAACGAGCAGGAACGCCAAGGCATTCGCCAGGCCTTGGACGGTTCCGCCACACAATGGCTGATGCTCGGCATTGGTACCCGCGAAGGCGCACCGGTGCCCCAGGAAGATGGCAGTTACCTCAAGGATGCGCAGGGTTCGATCCTGCTGCCACGCTTGGACAGCCCGGGCCTCAAGGCCTTTGCCAACAAGCTGGACGGCCGCTACCGGCCGGCGCGCCTGGACGACAGCGACCTGCGCGGCCTGGGCCTGTTGGACGGCCCTCGTCATCTGCGCAGCGATGGACAAACGCTGCGCCTGGACACCTGGGCCGACCAGGGCTATTGGCTGCTCCTGCCCCTGTTGCTGCTGGCCGCCTGTGCCGGACGGCGAGGCTGGCTGTTCTGCCTGCCACTGTTATTCATGTTGCCGCAAACCGGCCACGCCTTCGAATTCCAGGACCTGTGGTTGCGCGCCGACCAACAGGGCCAGCACTTGCTCAAGCAAAAACGTCCCGCCGAAGCCGCCGCCCACTTCGAGGACAGCCAGTGGCAAGGCGTCGCCCTGTACGAAGCCGGCCAGTACAGCGAAGCCGCCCGACGCTTCGCCGAAGGCAACGACGCCCGTGCGCACTACAATCGCGGCAACGCCCTGGCCAGGAGCGGCGAACTGGAAGCCGCGCTGGATGCCTATGAGCAGGCCCTGGAGTTGCAACCCGACCTGCGCCCCGCCCAGACCAACAAGGCCCTGGTGGAAAGTTTGTTGAAAGAGCCGCCCCCCGTACCGGAAGAACCCAAGCCTGCCGAAAGCGAGGAGCCGGCCCCCACCGAGCAATCGCCGGATACCGACTCACCCACCCAGTCTTCCGAACCGGGACAGCCCTCTCTCGAGGCAAGCGCGACATCGGACGAGCCCCAACCCCCGCGCGCGGCACAACCGCCTACCGCCCAGGATGTACCAGGCAGCGAACTGCCCGATGAGCAGACCACCACCCCGCCACTGCGTCCTGCCGCGGGCCAGCGCAATGAAGAAGAACAGCGCCAGGCACTGGAACAATGGCTGCGCCAGATCCCGGATAATCCAGGGGAGTTGCTCAGACGTAAATTCTGGTATGAACAGCAAAGCCATCAGGCCCAGGAAAAAACCAAATGACCCGCTTCACCACCTACTTCCTCGTGTTGCTGCTCTGGGCCTCTGGAACCCAGGCTGCACAGCTGACTGCCAGTGTGGACCGCAGCCGCCTGAACTCCGGGGAAACGGTGGAGCTGACCCTGGAATCCAACGACGCCACGTTGTTCGGCAAACCGGACCTGGCTCCGCTCCAGGCCTTGTTCGATGTGCGCGGTACCCGTCAGGTCAACCAGTTGACGACCCTTGACGGTGAGAACCGCGCCACCACCCGCTGGATCGTGACCCTGCTGCCGCGCCAAAGCGGCACCGTGATCATTCCGCCGTTGCAACTGGGCGAAGTGACCAGCCAGCCGATCACCCTGCAGGTGATCGAAAGCGAAACCCGCGACGCCTCGGAGCCCCTGGCAGCGGTGTTTATCGAGGCCAGCCTCGACCAGACCGACGTGTATGTTCAGGCCCAGGCGATCTTGACCCTGCGCATCTACCATTCGGTGTCGCTGTACGACGACAGCAGCCTCACGCCGCTGCACATCCCCGATGCCCGCACCGAGCAACTGGGCGAATCGCGCACCTATGAAAAAGTCATCAACGATGTCCGCCATGGCGTGATTGAACTGCGCTACGGCATCTACCCACAGCGCAGCGGCGAACTGACGATTCCGGCCCAGACATTCAGCGCCACCCTGGTCGAGCCGGTGGCCCAGGACGCCGTACCTTCGGGCCCCAAGCCCGGCCAGTTGATGCGGGTAAGCTCCACGCAACTGTTGCTGCGCGTCAAGCCCAAGCCTGCCAGTTATCCGGCCGACGTGCCCTGGCTGCCGGCACGCAGCCTGTCCTTGAGTGAAAGCTGGAGCCCGGAGCCGACCCACAGCCAGGTGGGCGATTCCCTGACCCGCAGCCTGACCCTGGAAGCCGAAGGCCTGGCCAGCGCCCAGTTGCCACCGCTGCCGGCCACGGAGATCAATGGCCTGCGGCGCTATCCGGACCAACCGGTACTCAGCAGCCGCAACAGTGAACGCGGGCTGGTGGGCAGCCGCGAAGACCGCGAAGCGCTGGTGCCCAATCGCAGCGGCACCATCGAGCTGCCACCGGTGGAAGTGGTCTGGTGGAACACCCTGGAAGACCACCTGGACCGCACCAGCCTCCCGGCGCGGACCCTGCAAGTGGCGAACAATCCAAGCCTGATGGTGGACACGCCGGCCGGCACGGCGCAGATCGTAACGACCGTCGACAGCGACATGCTCTGGTACTGGCAACTGAGCACCTTGGTCCTGGCCTGCACGACCGTGCTGGGCTTCGCCCTGTGGTGGCGCGGCCGCTGGCAGCCAGCGATCCTGCGCTCGACCCAGACCGGACCGAGCCCACGCACCCTGCTGGATGATCTCAAACGCACCTGCCTGGCCAACGACCCCCACGCCACCCGCCAGGCCCTCGACGCCTGGGCCCGCCAGCAACCGGAAACCCTGGCCGACATGGCCGCGCGCTTCGTGCCGCTGTCCGACGCCCTGGACGGCCTCAACGGCGCGCTCTACAGCGAGACCGGCCAGCATTGGCAGGGTGAAGACTTGTGGCGGGCGATTCGGGCGATTCCCCCCACCGATGGGGCGCAGGCTTCTGCCAGTGATTCCGGGTTGCCGCCGTTGTACCCCAAATAAACCCGGTTTCCTGGGCAGTCATGGCTTTTGTAGCTTTTGTAGCTTTTGTAGCTTTTGTAGCTTTTGTAGCTTTTGTAGCTTTTGTAGCTTTTGTAGCTTTTGTAGCTTTTGTAGCTTTTGTAGCTTTTGTAGCTTTTGTAGCTTTTGTGGCGAGGGAGCTTGCTCCCGCTGGGTTGCGAAGCGGCCCCTTTTTTTGCGATTGCTGCGCAATCGAGCGGGAGCAAGCTCCCTCGCCACAGGGTCTTGCACCAAATCCTGCAACGTCGAGCAAGTTCTCGCCCCCATTTCCCAGTAAACTCTGCTTCTTTTAGCCGCCCCTCTTCACGCGGCCATCATCTGTTTCCTGGAGTACACCTTGCGTCTGTTTCACACCTCCGACTGGCACCTGGGGCAAAACCTCCACGGCCAGGAACGCGACTTCGAACACGCGTGTTTCCTCGACTGGCTGCTGCGCCAACTGAGCAGCGAAAAACCCGATGTGCTGCTGATTGCCGGCGATATCTTCGACACCGTGAATCCGCCGGTCAAAGCCCAGGAGCGACTCTACGACTTCATCGTCAGCGCCCATGAACAAAACGCCAACCTGACCATCGTGATGATCGCCGGCAACCACGACTCCGGCTCGCGTATCGAACTGCCTGCGCCGCTGATGCGACGCCTGCGCACCCATGCCCTGGGCCGGGTGCTGTGGCTGGACGACGGTCAACTGGACGTCGAGCGCCTGTTGTTGCCGTTGCCCGATGCCAAAGGCAAGGTCAAGGCGTGGTGCCTGGCCCTGCCGTTCCTGCGCCCTGCCGAAGTCACTGGCGCACAGCTGGGCGACGACTACCTGCGAGGCATCGGCCAGGTCCATGAGTGGCTGATCGCCGCGGCCAATAGCAAGCGCAAGAAAGGCCAGGCGCTGATCGCCATCAGTCATGCCCATATGGCCGGCGGTTCGGTGTCCGAGGATTCCGAGCGCAGCCTGATCATCGGCAACGCCGAGGCCCTGCCCGCCAGCCTGTTCGGCCCGAACATCAGCTACGTCGCCCTCGGCCATTTGCACAAGCCGCAGAAGGTCAACGGTGAAGAGCGCATCCGCTACAGCGGTTCACCGATCCCGCTGTCATTTTCGGAGATCGGCTATCAGCATCAGATCCTCGACATCACCCTCGACGGCGAGGCGCTGGTCAAGGTCGAGCCGCGCCTGATCCCACGGGCCGTCAACCTGCAACGCCTGGGCCCGGCGCCACTGGCCGATCTGCTGGTGCAACTCAAGGACCTGCCCGACATCGACCTGCTGGCCGATGTCCAGCGCCAACCCTGGCTGGAAGTGCGGGTACGCCTCGACGAACCGCAGCCGGACCTGCGTCACCAAGTGGAGACCGCATTGCAAGGCAAGGCCGTGCGCCTGGTGCGGATCGCCGCCGAGTACGCCGGCAACGGCGGCGCCGGCAATGCCGATGATGGCAGCGCGCTGGTGGAGCTGGATCAACTCAGCCCACAGGAGTTGTTCAGCCGCGCCTGGCAGGACACCTACGGCAACGACGTGGACGAACAGACCCTCAAGGACTTTGCCGTGCTGTTGCAAGACGTGCAGATGGAGAGCGAGCAGCCATGAAGATCCTCGCGATCCGCCTCAAGAACCTGGCGTCCCTGGCCGGGCCGTTTGAAATCGATTTCACCGCCGAACCCTTGGCCAGCGCCGGCCTGTTCGCCATTACCGGCCCCACGGGCGCCGGCAAGAGCACATTGCTCGACGCCCTGTGCCTGGCGCTGTTTGGCGCCGTGCCGCGCCTCAATAACACCGGACGCGACGCCAAGGTGCCGGACGTCGATGGCGAAATTGCCACGGGCGATCCGCGCACACTGTTGCGCCGTGGTACCGGCGATGGTTATGCCGAAGTGGATTTTCGCGGCATCGACGGACGCCGCTATCGGGCCCGCTGGGAAGCCAATCGCGCCCGGGAAAAGGCCGGCGGCAAGTTGCAAGCCAGCCGCCAGAGCCTGCGGGACCTGGACAACGATCAACTGCTGGCGAGCCAGAAAGGCGAATACAAGACCCAGCTCGAAACGGCCCTGGGCCTGAACTTCGAACAGTTCACCCGTGCCGTGCTGCTGGCCCAGAGCGAGTTCAGCGCGTTCCTCAAGGCCGATGACAACGACCGCAGCGAACTGCTGGAAAAACTCACCGACACCGCCCTCTACACCCGCCTCGGGCGCCGCGCCTTCGACAAGGCCAAGCAAGCCAAGGAAAACCACAAGCAGTTACAGGACCAGGCCACTGGCGTTACGCCGCTCGCTCCCGAGGCCCGGGCCGAGCTGGACCTGCGCTTCAACGAAGCGCAGCTGCAACTCAAGGCCCAACAGGCCCAACTCAAGCAGCTGGAGCAGCAGCACACCTGGCTGCGCGACCTGGGCCTATTGCAGGATGAACACGCCAGCGCCGCCGAACAGCTGCAACAGGCCCAGGCCGATTGGAACGCCCTGGCCGACGAACGTCTGAAACTGGTCCGCCTGGAACAACTGGCGCCCCAGCGGCATCAGTTCATTCGCCAAACGGAACTGAACCGGCAGCTTGAGCCCCTGGCGGCGCAGATCCAGCAACTCACCCAGCAGCAGATCGACCTGCACGCCCAACAAGCCGAACTGGAAAAGGCCCTGGACGATGCGCAACAAGCGCTGGCCAGCGCCCGTCAGCAAAGCATCGACAGTGCGCCATTGCTGCGTCAGGCCTTCGGCGAGCAGAGCACCCTCGCCCGCCTGGCCCAAGACGCGAGCCTCAGCGCCGAGCGACAGGAACAGGCACAGCAGGCCTGCACCGAAGGCCAGCGCACCATCGACACCTTGCTCGAGCAGCAAAGGCAGGTGGCCGAGCGTTTGCAGCGCATCGCGGACGCGCTGGAACAAAGCACGCACCTGGCCCCGCTGAGCGATGCCTGGAACGCCTATCGCGATCGCCTCCAACAACTGATGCTGATCGGTAATCGCCTGAACCAGGGCCAGGCCGAACTCGCCATACTGGAACAAAACGCCACCCGCGCCGCCGAGGAACTGGCCACCCGCCGGCAAGACCTTGAAGTGCTCTACAAGGAAGCCGGCGCCGAGCCGGAGGCCGTGGCCGAACAGATCCAGTTGCTCGGCACCCTGCTGCAAGACAACCGCAAGCAACTGCGCGCCTTCGAAGACCTGACCCGGCTGTGGGCCAGTCAGCAAGAGCTGGACAAACGTGGCGCCGAGCTTGAACAACGCCAGCAACGAGCGTTGCAGGAACGTGACCGGCTGGTGCGCGAAGGCGGCGAGGCCAAGGCCGAACTGACCATTGCCGAACAGACCCTGACCGTTACTCGCGAGCTGCTGGAGCGCCAGCGCCTGGCCCGTAGCGAAAGTGTCGAGCAGCTGCGCACACAGTTGCAGGATGAACAGCCCTGCCCCGTGTGTGGCAGTGTCGAGCATCCTTATCATCAGCCCGAAGTCCTGCTGGAAAACCTCGGGCGCTTCGATGAAACCGAAGAGGCCAACGCCCGCAAGGCCGTCGACCTGCTCAATGAAAAAGTCATCGACCTGCGGGCGCAATACAGTGGAGTGATCGCCCAGCTCAAGGAACTCAAACAGCAGCAGGAACAGCTCGCCAGCCAGCAACAGGGCCTGGCGCCCAGCCTTGAAGCCCACCCGTTGTCGGCGCAACTGCTGGCCCAGGAAGCGAACAAGCGCGACGCCTGGCTGACCCAGCAGAACAGCCAACTGAACCTGCGCATAAGCCAAGACGAACAACGGCAAACCGCCCTGCTGACCCTGCAGCAAGACGCCGCGCGCATGGCGCAGCGACTGCGTGAAGCCGAGGCAGCCAGCCAACAGGCGTCACAACACCTGGGCAACCAGCAGCAGGAACTGTCCCGCGACCGCCAGCGCCTGGACGAGGAGCTGAGCCACTTCAGCACCCTGCTGCCCGCTGACACCCTGCAGGCCTTGCGCAGCGAACCCGCCGCAACCTTCTTGCAGCTCGACCAGCATATCGCCCAGCGCCTGGAGCAATTGGAACAGCAGCGCGACGAACTGAGCGAACAGCTCCAGCGCCAGCAGACCCTGGAGAAAGAGCAGGACCGCCAGCAGACCCGCCTCCAGCAACTGGAAGCGGCCCGCCTGCAATTCAGCGCACTGAACGAGCAACAACAGACCTGCCAGCAGCAACTCACGCAACTGCTCGGCGAGCACACCAGCGCCGAACAGTGGCAGCAACAACTCGACCAGCGCCTGGAACAGACGCGGGATGCCGAGGCGACGGCCAATCAGCAGTTGCAGCAATTGCGCAACGACCTGGTGCAACTGGCCGCCGAACTCAAGGCCCGACAGGAACAGGCCCAATCCCTGGACCTCGAACGCCAGGCGCTGGCCGCCGGTATCGCGCAATGGCGCACCAACCATCCGGAACTGGACGATGCCGCCCTCGAGGCCCTGCTCGGCCTGGACGACCAACACATCAGCCAGTTGCGCCAGCGCTTGCTCAACAGCGAAAAAGCCATCGAGCAGGCCCGCGTCCTGCTCACCGAACGCGAGCAGCGCCTGCAAAACCATCAGGCCCAACACAACGGCAACCTGTTGCCGGAACAATTGGCCGAAGCCCTCACCGAGCTGCAAGGCCAGTTCGCCGCCAGTGAACAGCGCTGTGCCGAACTACGCGCCGAACAGGCCGAGGACCAGCGCCGGCAGAACGCCAACCAGGCCCTGGCCCAGCAGATCGAACAGGCCTATATCGAATACCAGCGTTGGGCACGGCTGGACGCATTGATCGGTTCGGCCACCGGCGACCGCTTCCGCAAGCTGGCCCAGGCCTACAACCTCGACTTGCTGGTGCACCACGCCAATGCCCAACTGCGGCAACTGGTACGCCGCTATAGGCTCAAGCGTGGCGGCAGCATGCTCGGGCTGCTGGTGATGGACACGGAAATGGGCGATGAACTGCGCTCGGTACATTCGTTGTCCGGCGGCGAAACCTTCCTGGTCTCCCTCGCCTTGGCCTTGGGCCTGGCCTCGATGGCGTCCAGCACACTGAAGATCGAATCGCTGTTCATCGACGAAGGCTTCGGCAGCCTCGACCCCGAGTCGCTGCAACTGGCGATGGACGCTCTCGACGGCCTGCAGGCCCAGGGCCGCAAGGTCGCGGTGATTTCCCACGTGCAGGAAATGCACGAGCGGATTCCGGTGCAGATCCAGGTCCGTCGCCAAGGCAACGGCTTGAGCACCGTGGAGGTGAAATGAGCCACGCCACGCTCTATTCCTTCCGCCGCTGCCCCTACGCGATGCGAGCACGCATGGCCTTGCGCTACAGCGCGGTCGAGGTGGCGATTGTCGAAGTCAGCCTGAAGGCCAAGCCCGCCGAGATGCTCGCACTCTCCAGCAAAGGCACGGTGCCGGTGCTGCACGTCGATGGCCGGGTGATCGATGAAAGCCTGGAGATCATGGCCTGGGCCTTGGCCCGCCATGATCCGCAAGACTGGCGGTTGCTGGATGATCCCGAAGGCCAGACATTGGCGGCAGCGTTGATCGAGGAAAACGACCATCGGTTCAAGCTTCACCTGAACCGCTACAAGTACCCCGAGCGTCATCCTGAACAGCCGGTGGAGCATTATCGGGCCGAGGGCGAGGTGTTCCTGGGGCGGCTGGAAACGCTGCTTGAAGCGCGGCCATTCCTGGTGGCCGATCACCTGAGCCTGGCCGATGTGGCGCTGATGCCATTCGTGCGTCAGTTCGCCCATGTCGACCGCGAGTGGTTCACCCAGGCGCCTTATCCTCGGCTACGGGACTGGTTGCAACGGTTCCTGGCGTCCGAGCTGTTCGTGGCGATCATGGCCAAATAACGGCTGCACACAGCCCTTGTGGCGAGGGAGCTTGCTCCCGCTGGGCTGCGCAGCAGCCCCCCTCAAGGAACCACTAATCAACCTGACCCACCGCGTTGCCGGGTTTTAGGGCCGCTGCGCGCCCCAGCGGGAGCAAGCTCCCTCGCCACGGGGAATTGGGTACGGCGCGG
>NZ_FMTR01000023.1:30211-44720 GCF_900100135.1 Pseudomonas sp. NFACC05-1
GTTTCAAGAGCAAATCGGTTGGTCGACCGGGATGCTTTTGTGGCGAGGGAGCTTACTCCCGCTCGATTGCGCAGCAATCGCAAAAAGGGTCTGCTGCGCGGCCCAGCGGGAGCAAGCTCCCTCGCCACAAAGGCAATCCTGCAACCCGATTGTTGCCGATCCGATCAGTCGCTCAGCAGACTCAATAATCGCTCACGCGCCACTTCCAACTCGCCGGAATCCGGCTGCGCCGCCGAGACTATCGGCGTGGAGTAGAGAAACAGCAGCATCACTGCCAGACGCATCGCCATGGTGTCCATCCTTATCTGCGAAGGAGTCAATTTGTCAGCGTCAAATTTAAACACATGGCCAAATGATATTACAGCTGGTTTTTTCCAGAAACGGCGAAGCCTGCGATCTTTTCTCTTGCACCTGGGGGGCAGTGAAGATGAAAAGATCGCAGGCTTCAGTCGTTGCGCGCTATTTCAGTGTTGGGTCTTGTGGTCCAGCGCCGCATAGAAGTTGGCGCTTTGTTGCAGGTATTTCTCGGTATAGCTCTGGGTACGGTTTTTCTTGTCGCTGATCTCGACGCTGGCACTGGCGGGCAGCGCCACGGTGGCAGAGATGGCGGAAGCGGCGATCACGGAGAAGAGATTCAGATTCATGGCGGTAGACCTCGGATTCAGTTGGCTGACTTGCCCGGTTGGGCCGTGAAGCAAACTTACGCGCCGAGGCGTCCCGCGTTGAAATGCTTTACATCACTTGCGAATATCAGTCTCGTTGATACAACGGCGCAGGCCCCGAAAAACGGGGCCTGTGGGCTATTGACGGACCATGAACTTCAAATCGCTGGGCGCATCCATCGGCATTTTCTGCACGGTTTTACCCAGCAGGCCGGTCTTCGGATCGCGCTCGATCACCACGATCTGGTTGCTCTTCTGGTTGGCAATCAGCAGGAATCTTCCACTCGGGTCGAGGCTGAATTCCCGTGGATGATCGCCTTCGACCGAGCGCCGCTGCAGCTCTTTGAGCGTACCAGCGGCCGGGTCGATAGCGAACACCAGCACTTCGTTGGTGGTGCCACGGTTGCTGACGTAGAGGAACTTTCCATCCCTGGACGCATGCAGCGCAGCCGCCGCCCTGCCCGGCTGGGGTTTGCCGGCGGCCAGGTCGACCAGTTGACGCTGGGTCAATCGGCCGTCCTGATAGTCGAACACCGCCACTTGCGCGCTCATTTCCATGGTCAGCCAGGCGTGCTTGCCGTCAGCGCTGAACAGCAGGTGACGCGGGCCGCTGCCGGGTGGCAACTGCACGAAGGCTGGATCGGCAGCGGTCAACGGTAGCTCTGGATTGGCCTTGGGGTCGTAGCGGTAGATGAATACCTTGTCCGCCCCCAGGTCGTTGGCGAACACGTACTTGCCATCGGGCGAGGACACTGCGGCGTGGACATGGGCCGACATCTGCCGCTCGGGGTTGACCTTGCTCGGCTGATGACTGCTCAACTGCACCACCGGCGCCAGCTTGCCATCGGCGCCCACCGGCAACACCGCCAGGGTGCCGCCCGGGTCTTCCACCACCGAGTAGTTACTGACCAGCAAATGCCGGCCATCACCGCTGAGGCTGGAATGGGTCGGCTCGTTGCCCAGGGACTGCACCTGATTGATCAGGCTCAGTTCATGGGTCTTCGGGTCAATGGCGTAGCTGCTGACCTTGCCCACCGGGTCTTTCTGGCCCGGCCCGTTTTCATTGACCACGAACAGCCGGGTCATGTCCTTGGAAAGGGTCAGCCACGACGGGTTGTCTGTCTTGATCACTTGCAAGGGGTTGGCATCGAGCTGGCCGGTGCGGCTGTCGAATTGCAACCGGTAGATGCCCTGGCTCTGGCCGGCGGTGTAGGAACCCACCAGCAGTTGATGGCGTTCATCGGTGTCTGCCTGGACGCCCATGGCGCCCAGGCTGCCGGCCATCAGCAACGGCCAGAGACTACGCATCTTCATGTTCGTCGTCCTCATCATCGTCGTGGCCGCTGGCCGCTTCCACGCACTCCAGGTGGTGGTCACCCGAATCGCTGGTAATGGTCCATTTGTTCCGGGTTTTATCGAAGGTCGCGGCCTTCATCTGCGCCGGCGTGAAACGCCAATGCTCAAGGGTGCGGCCGTTCATGCATTCGACGTGCAACTGGTCCTGATCATCGAGGAAAAAATCGAAAGCGTGCATATTGTCGATGATCAGCATGTCGCATTTTTGAAGGGCATCCAGCAGGGTCTCGGTAACGGCAGTCATGGTGATCAGTCGGTCGTTGGGAAAGTTGCCATGATAACCCAATGTGGGAGTGGGCCTTGGGCCATAACTTCAGACTCGATGTTGACTGGGCGATTGACTTCGCGAGCAAGCTCTCACATGGGAGCGCATTCCAATGTGAGAGCTTGCTCGCAAAGAGGCCGGTACATTCCACCTCAACGTAACGGCCTGACCGCGATCCTCAGACCGCCTCGCGCCCCGGCACGCCATCTACCAACCGCAGGATCCCCAGCGGGTTGGCGTTCTTCAGCGGTTCCGGCAGCAGGCTGTCGGGATAGTTCTGGAAGCACACCGGGCGCAGGAAACGATCGATCGCCAGGGTCCCCACCGAAGTGCCGCGGGCATCGGAAGTCGCCGGGTAAGGCCCACCATGCACCATCGAATCACACACCTCGACCCCGGTCGGATAACCGTTGAGCAGGATGCGGCCGACCTTCTGTTCCAGCAGCGGCGTCAATTCGCTGAACCGTTCGAAATCCGCCGGCTCGCCGATCATCGTTGCGGTCAACTGGCCGTGCAGACCGTTCAGCGCAGCGGTCAGTTGCGCCTGATCGGTGACTTCGACAAACACCGTGGTCGGGCCGAACACTTCTTCCTGCAACGCCTCGTCACCGTTGATCAGCAGGCTGGCGTCAGCCTTGAACAACTGCGGCTGGGCCTGGTTGCCCTGCTGCTCGCGCCCGGCCAAATGCTCGATACCGGGGTGAGCCAGCAACTTCTGCAGGCCCTTGCCGTAGCTTTGCAGCGTGCCGGCGTTGAGCATGGTCTGGGGCGCCTGGTCGCCGATCAGTGCGGCTACCTGCTGGGTGAAGGCAGTGAACTGCGGCGAACGAATGCCGATCACCAGGCCCGGGTTGGTACAGAACTGACCGCAGCCCTGCACCACCGAAGCGGTCAAGTCGCGCGCGACGCTCTCGGCGCGGTTTTCCAGGGCTTGGGGCAACACGATTACCGGGTTGATGCTCGACATCTCGGCAAACACCGGGATCGGCTGGGGCCGTGCGGCCGCCATGTCGCACAGGGCACGCCCGCCCTTGAGGGAACCGGTGAAACCCACGGCCTGGATCGCCGGATGCTTGACCAGCCACTCGCCAACGCCACCGCCGTAGATCATGTTGAACACACCCGCCGGCATCGCGGTTTTTTCCGCCGCGCGGATGATCGCATCGGCCACGTGCTCGGCGGTCGCCATGTGGCCGCTGTGGGCCTTGAACACCACCGGGCAACCGGCCGCCAGGGCCGACGCGGTGTCACCACCAGCCGTGGAAAACGCCAGGGGAAAGTTACTGGCACCGAACACCGCCACCGGCCCCAGGCCGATGCGGTACTGCCGCAGGTCCGGGCGCGGCAACGGCGTGCGTTCCGGCAAGGCGCGGTCGATACGGGCACCGTAGAAATCGCCACGACGCAGAACCTTGGCGAACAGGCGCATCTGGCCGCTGGTGCGACCGCGCTCGCCCTGGATCCGTGCCGCCGGCAGCGCGGTTTCACGGCAGACCACGGCCACGAATTCATCGCCCAAGGCGTCCAGTTCATCGGCAATGGCCTCGAGAAACTCGGCCCGGCGCACGGCGCTCAGGCTCCGGTAGGCCGGATAAGCCGCAGCCGCGGCCTTGGCGGCAGCATCGACTTCTTCGGCCGTGGCCTGGATGAAATCATGGGGCAAGGCCTCGCCGGTGCTGGCGTCGACGCTTTGCAGGCGAGTCTGGCCGGCCGCGCTGCGCGCCCCGCCGATGTAGTTGTGGCCAAGGATCTGGTTCATCGCAAGTCTCCTTTTAAAGTGTGCCGATAGTACCCGGGTTGAACACCGCGTCTACCGGGGCAATGCCGTTGACCAGCGGCGCGCCGAATTCAGCCTGGCTGATTTCGAACACATCCCCCGGCTGGGTGCGGATGCCGTCGGCGAACGACAGGGTCGCGGTGCCGAAGAAGTGAACGTGCACGTCCCCCGGGCGCAGGAACTGACTGTACTTGAAGTGATGGAACTCCAGGTTTTCGAGGCTGTGGCACATGTTCGCCTCGCCGCTGAGGAATTCGTTCTGCCACAGCACTTCGCCATTGCGCAGGATACGACTGGTCCCGGAAAGATGTTGAGGCAGTTCACCGACGCGAAGTTCCGGGCCAAAACTGCAACTGCGCAATTTCGAATGAGCCAGGTACAGGTAATTCTTGCGCTCCATCACGTGATCGGAGAACTCGTTGCCCACGGCAAAGCCCAGACGATAGGGCTTGCCGTCGTGACCGATGACATACAGGCCGCTGATTTCTGGCTCTTCGCCGGCGTCTTCGGCGAACGGCGGCAGCGGGAACGGATGGCCCGGACGGACCACAATGCTGCCGTCACCCTTGTAGAACCATTCCGGTTGCACGCCGGCCTGCCCAGCCTGGGGTTTACCGCCCTCCACGCCCCATTTGAAGATGCGCATGGTGTCGGTCATGGCGCTTTCGTCGCCAGCCTGTTGATGCATCTTGTCCCGGGCCGAGGCGCTGCCCAAGTGGGTCAGGCCGGTGCCGCTGACCAGCAGGTGCGCCGGGTCCGGGTGATCCAGCGGAGGCAGGATGCGCAGCTCACTGAGCAACCGGGCATAGTCATGGCCAGCGCCCAGGCCCAGGCTGTTGACCTGCTCTTCAAGCTTCACGCCCGCCTCGATGGCCGCCAGCGCCAGGTCGCGTACGCTACCGGCGCCCTGCACTTCCCGCACCTGGTCGCCGTCGACCACACCGACGCGGCGTTCGCCGTTAGGCAATTCGAACTGAACTAAACGCATGAATTTTCTCCTGTGAAACAAAACATGAATATGCAGTGAACTGTGGGGCCCTCTTGCAAGCTCTTATGGCGAGGGAGCTTGCTCCCGCTCGACTGCGCAGCAGTCGCAAAACAGGCGATTGTGTTTTGCCTGAATAAACTCGGCGCCTGATATTGGGGGGCGCTTCGCACCCCAGCGGGAGCAAGCTCCCTCGCCACAAAAGCTCGCTCCCACAGTGACCTCAGGTACGCGTCGCTCCCCGGGCACTGGCCGCGAACTGATCCGCCGGCAGCACGTGCTTGCGCTCCAGCAACCGATACACCACCCCGGTCAGCACCAGGCCGAACAGCATCACGCAGGACAGGAAATACAGCCCCGAGGCCAGGTTGCCGGTGTACTCCTTCAGCGCACCGATCACAAACGGGCCGATGTAACCGCCCAGGTTGCCCACCGAGTTGATCAGCGCAATACCCGCCGCCGCACTGGCTCCGGCGAAGAAACGGCCAGGCAAGGTCCAGAACACCGCCGTGCAGGAAAACAGCGCGAACGCCACCAGGCACAGCGCCGCCAGTTGCAACACCGGCACCGACAGCCAGGCGCTGAGGAACAGGCCGATGGCGCCCAGCACATAGAGCACGGCCAGATGACCATAGCGGTCGTTCAAGCGGTCTGAACTGCGGGGAATGATCAGCAAACCGATGATGCCGAAGATGTACGGCACCGACGACACGAAACCGGTCACCAGGTCGCTGCCACCGAATTGCTTGATCAGCGTCGGCAGCCACAGTCCCAGGCCGTAGATGCTCAAAGTGACAGGTAGGTAGAACAGCGCCAGCAGCAAGACCCGCTTGTCCTTCAGGGCATGCAGCGGATTGCCGTGGCGGGTCTGGCCGTATTCCTGCAGGTCTTTTTTCAGTTCACCGGTCAGCCAGTCCTTCTCGGCCTGGTCCATCCATTTCACTTGTTGCGGGCCGTCCGGCAAGTAACGCAGCACCGGCCAGGTCAACAGCACCGCCGGCAGGCCGATGACGATGAACAGCCACTGCCAGCCGTGCAGGCCCAGGATCCCGTCCATGCCCAGCAAACCGCCGGACACCGGGCCGGTGATCATCATTGCAATAGGTTGGGACAGAATGAACAGGCCCAGGATCTTGCCGCGATGGCGCACCGGGAACCACTGGGTGATGTAGTACAGCACGCCCGGGAAGAACCCGGCCTCGGCCGCGCCGAGCAAAAAACGCATCACATAGAAGCTATGCGGGCCTTGTACGAACGCCATGCCGATGGTGATGGCGCCCCACGTGATCATGATCCGGGCGAACCAGCGCCGGGCGCCATAGCGTTCCAGCATCAGGTTGCTGGGGATCTCCAGCAGGAAATAACCAATGAAAAACAGCCCTGCGCCAAGGCCGTAGGCGGCGTCGCCGATGCCGAGGTCGGCGCCCATGTGCAGCTTGGCAAAGCCCACGGCAGAGCGGTCCACGTAGGCGATCAGGTACAGCAGGATCAGGAAGGGAATCAGTTTCAGCGTGATGCGACGAATAAGCCGCAATTCCTGGCTCATGGGACCGGTCTCCGATTGTTGTTGTTATGGAACCTCGGGGGATTTCTCTCGCGAATGACCGCCAGGACAATCCCTCCGTTGAATCGGACTATATAGTAATACTATTTACCCAACAACACTTCCAAACCGGCTAAATTGAGCTTATGTTACGCTCACGCTAGAACAATATAGTCATACAATAAGAGAATCGATCATGTCTGATAAGAAACCCTCCCTGCGCTCGGCCCAATGGTTTGGCACCGCCGACAAAAACGGCTTCATGTACCGCAGCTGGATGAAAAATCAGGGCATCGCCGACCATCAGTTCCACGGCAAGCCGATCATCGGCATCTGCAACACCTGGTCGGAGCTGACGCCGTGCAACGCGCACTTCCGGCAGATCGCCGAGCACGTCAAGCGCGGCGTGATCGAAGCCGGAGGCTTCCCGGTGGAATTCCCGGTGTTCTCCAACGGCGAATCGAACCTGCGCCCCACCGCCATGCTGACCCGCAACCTGGCGAGCATGGACGTGGAAGAAGCGATTCGCGGCAACCCGATTGATGGCGTCGTGCTGCTCACCGGTTGCGACAAGACCACCCCCGCCCTGCTGATGGGCGCCGCCAGTTGCGACGTGCCGGCCATCGTCGTCACCGGTGGGCCGATGCTCAACGGCAAGCACAAAGGCCAGGACATCGGTTCGGGTACCGTGGTCTGGCAATTGAGCGAGCAGGTCAAGGCCGGCACCATCACCATTGACGACTTCCTCGCGGCCGAGGGCGGCATGTCCCGTTCGGCCGGCACCTGCAACACCATGGGCACTGCCTCGACCATGGCCTGCATGGCCGAAGCCCTCGGCACGTCGCTGCCACACAACGCAGCCATTCCGGCGGTGGATGCGCGCCGCTATGTGCTGGCCCATATGTCCGGCATGCGCGCCGTCGAGATGGTCCGCGAAGACCTCAAGCTGTCGAAGATCCTGACCAAGGAAGCCTTCGAAAACGCCATCCGGGTCAACGCGGCCATTGGCGGCTCCACCAATGCGGTGATCCACCTCAAGGCCATCGCCGGACGCATCGGCGTGCAACTGGACCTGGACGACTGGACCCGCATCGGTCGCGGCATGCCGACCATCGTCGACCTGCAACCGTCCGGACGTTTCCTGATGGAAGAGTTCTACTATGCCGGTGGCCTGCCCGCCGTACTGCGGCGTCTTGGCGAAGCCAATCTGATTCCTAACCCGAATGCCCTGACCGTCAACGGCAAGAGCATCGGCGAAAACACCAAGGACGCACCGATCTACGGCCAGGACGAAGTCATCCGCACCCTGGACAACCCGATCCGCGCCGACGGCGGCATCTGCGTGCTGCGCGGCAACCTGGCGCCATTGGGAGCGGTGCTCAAGCCGTCCGCCGCCACCGCCGAACTGATGCAGCATCGCGGTCGCGCGGTGGTGTTCGAGAACTTTGACGAGTACAAGGCCCGGATCAATGACCCGGAACTGGATGTGGACGCCAGCTCGATCCTGGTGATGAAGAACTGCGGCCCCAAGGGTTACCCAGGCATGGCCGAAGTCGGCAACATGGGCTTGCCGGCCAAGCTGCTGGCCCAGGGCGTGACCGACATGGTGCGGATTTCCGATGCACGCATGAGCGGCACCGCCTACGGCACCGTGGTCTTGCACGTGGCACCGGAAGCCGCTGCCGGCGGGCCTCTGGCGGCGGTGAAGGAAGGTGACTGGATCGAACTCGACTGCGCCAGCGGGCGTCTGCACCTGGACATCCCGGACGCCGAACTCGCCGCCCGCCTGGCCGACATCGTTCCCCCGCAGCAACTGCTGGTGGGCGGCTACCGCCAGCTGTACATCGACCATGTGTTGCAGGCCGACCAGGGCTGTGACTTCGACTTCCTGGTCGGTTGCCGTGGCGCCGAAGTACCACGCCACTCCCACTGACCCCATCCATCCCCCTGTGGGAGCGAGCTTTTGTGGGGGCTGAGCTTGCTCGCGATAGCGGTGTAACAGACAACATCCAAAGTTGGCTATCACACCGACTGTGGCGAGGGCGCTTGCTCCCGCTGGACTGCGCAGCAGGCCCCTCGGCGGTCGCTGCGCAACCGAACGGGAGCAAGCTCCCTCGCCACAAGGTCACCAGGCCCAAGGCTTTGGCCTGATGAATATCCGCCGCGCCTGCTATCATGCGCAGCACCCCCTCGCACAGGATCGCGCCGCGCCCCATGGATTACCGTAAACCCTCCGACCGCAAGAGCATGCACGCGCGCATCGTCCAGGAACTGGGCATGCAGATCGTTTCCGGGCGCTTCAAGCCGGACGATAAACTGCCCGCCGAAGCCTTGTTGTGCGAAGAGTATGCGGTCAGCCGCCCGGTGCTGCGCGAAGCCACGCGCGTGCTGGTCGCCAAGGGCCTGGTGTATTCGCGACCGCGGGTGGGCACGGTGGTCAAGCCTCGGCGGGAATGGCACATGCTCGACCCGGATGTGCTGCATTGGCTGATGCAGAGCAGCCCGCAGAATGAATTCTTCAACCTGCTGACCAGCGTACGCAGCATCATCGAGCCGGCCGCCGCCGCCCTCGCCGCCCAGTTCGCCAACGAGGACGACATCGCTTCCATCCGCGAGGCCTACCAGCGCATGGAAGCGGCACCGACCCCCGAGGCCGTGCTCCAGCCGGACCTGGATTTCCACAGCCGCATCGCCGACGCCACCCACAACGACCTGCTCGCCAACCTGTGCAACATGTTGTCGGTCGCCATCGCCGAAGCGCTCAAGCATTCCAACCAGCGGCCTAACCTGCATGAGCTGGCGATGCCACGGCACAAGGCGATCCTCACCGCCATCGAAAACCGCGATGCCCTCGGTGCGCGCCATGCCACCCTGGTGCAACTGGACGATGCCCGCAGTGCCCTGAATGTGGTGTTGGGCGCCGATCCGGCCTGATACCCATGCCCTGGCCCGTCCATAGCCTGCCACACATTCCAGCCGCCGCGGCGGTATCTATATACCGCCCGCGCGAGCCCAGAGGTCGATACTTTTCCGGCGTCATTTCCAACGCCCCATGAAAAGGATTTCCCATGACCTCACCCTCCCCGGCTGACAGTCCCTCTGCGCTTGCACAAAGCGTCAGCCTGCAATTTGCCAGTCGTCCGACCTTCGAGCAGTTCGCACAACGCATGCTTGAACAAGCCATCCAGGAAAAGTACCCCACGCTGGTCTTCGATCTTTCCAAGACTCGGCTGGCGACGCCCGATCCGGCCTCTCGCGGCTACTTGCTTGAACCCTTCATGCCTCGCGTCCTCGATTACCTGGCGCTGGGCACCCCCGTGGCGTTCGAGGATCGCAACGGGCGTCGCAGTTTCCTGTCCGACTCGCCACCGCGCCTTCTTGCGCCAGATGACGGGAAACTGGAGATGAAGGTCATTGAAAAGCTGCTGCTCGAACTGCCCTGGACCGTACCCATCGGGCTGGAGGATGCGCTGACCCGCTATTGGAACGCCAACATCGACACCGGCCCGCAGGACGACAGGCAGGACGGCACCAGCCGTTGGCAGTGGCTCAGCGAGGTACTGCGCAACCTTGCGCAGATCCGCAGCCTGCAACAACAGGACCTCACTGGGCAGGCCCGGGAAGCCCTGGGCCAGATTGTCCAATGGCCCGATCGGGAACAACGCTTTCGGCGCCACGGCCAATCGGCCGTGTATGCCTATAGCCTGGAGACCCGACTCTCTCGGAACGGCTCCAGCAGTCTGTTGACCAGCAGCGACATCCTGTTGATCCAGTGCAAGAACAACGCGACGCTCTTGCTGCTTTGCAGCCCTGCGGGTGCGGTCCAGGTCTTTGACTCCCTGGAAGCGTTCACTCAGCACTGGGGCACGCTGATCGCCAGCCAGTACATCGTCGACAGCGTCACCTGCCAGCGTAACGAGATCAGTGGCAATGCCTTCGAGACCCAGGCGGCCCTGATCCTGGAGCAGCAACTGGCCGACCTGCAGGCCGTGCAGTTGCCCGCGCGCATTGGCCTGCCCGACCTCCAGGCGCTCTATAACGAGTTGAGCGACCCTGCCCGCTATCTGCTCGACGCCCCGCGCCCGATGCCGGTAACGTCGGCGCGGATCGCGCCCCTGATCCCCGACTGGTTGAAGCAGGCGTCGGTCCTCGACAGGACGAAAATCCAGCAATACAGCCTCGCCTTGGCCAGCGCCAAGAAACGCAACCAGGGGCGCACCTTTCTCAGTGATATCCAGGACATCAAGGCCTTTGCCGCCGACGCCTTGCTCAAGTGCATGGGACAAGCCAACGACAGCAGTCCGGCGAAGGCGCAAGCCAACCAATACCAGCCCGACGATGTGGAACTGACCTTCAGCGCGGCGGCGGGCTATCCCGGAACCATCGGCATCGTCGAAAAAAGAACGATGAGCCTGACCGAACTGGCGATCAACAACCTCGTCGCCCGACCTGGCGTGGATCCGGTGCTCACTCATCGCCGGGGCCTGGCGCTGCCGGTGTGGCTGACGGCGGACTTCATCACCCGCAAGGGCGGCTTGATCGAACAGGTGGACATCGGCACGACCTACCCACGCTACCTGCAACAAAACCTGCTGGACGGTGGGCCTCGAACCCAGGAGCGCCAGCGCATGTTTGCCGATGAGATGCCCGCCCAGCTGCCCCTGGATGCCCTCAAGCAGCTGCTCAACCAGGAAAACGGCATGACCCGCCAAGGCCTGGCGCTGATCGAAGCCCTCCTCAAGCCCGACGCCGATGAGCAGCGGGTCGCAGGCCGCCCCGTCGTCATTCGCCACCTGGCGTTCCTGCGCAAGCCCGAAGCCCACCCCGATACCGTGACGAACATGTTCATCATCGAACCGGAGGACGTCGCGACGGGCCCGCATGTGCTGTACCGCCCGCTCTATACACCTTCGCTGCAGCAATACCCGACGCGCCAAGCCTTGCTGCAAGCCATCGTCGCCCCCGGAGACCTGCAGCAGAGCGTCCTGGCCTGGATGTCCGACGCCGCCCGCCCGATCTATGCCAATGGCGGCTTCCAGGAGCCCCATATCGTGCGCTTCTACCAGGGCGATGAATTCAGCCTGCCTGAGAAGCCAGCCCCGGCCACCCTGGCGGTCGACAGTGTCAACGACGAGTTGCGGCAGTTCCTGCGCAACGGCGAGCTGATGCAATACCTCTATGGCAGCAACGCGCGGGCCCTGGTCACCCAGGCCGACCGGGATTCGGTTTCCAACAGCGAAAGTCGCTGGGCCGTTCTGCTGCATGGCGGCAGCCTGCTGTTCAACACGCTGCTCTTGCCCTTGCTACGCGGCCCAGCCATGGCCACGGCCTGGCTATGGAACCTGATGGCCAGCGCCAGTCAGGACATTCCGGCGCTAAGCAGCGAAGACGCGGTGACGCGGGAACTCGCCGCCGTCGATCTGCTGCTCAACCTCGGCATGCTGCTGCTTCAATTCCCCTCCATCAGTGCGCCGCCTCATGCCCCCTTGCCCGAAACGCTCAAGGAACAGGCGATGCGCCCTCCCGCGCCGCGCACCATCCCGGAGCAGTGGCCCGCACCCGCGCCGCCGAGCATTCATGAAGGGTCGGTGGCCTTGCCAGGGGAACGCTTCGGGGACAGCGGCGCAAACCTTGACCTCAGTTTCGCCAGCGCCCGCCGCCGGCTGACAGCGGAGCAACTCGCCCGCCTGCAGCGCTTTCAGGTAAGCCTCCCGGCGTCCCTGCCCGAGCCGACAAAATACGGCCCCTACACGGGCCTGTACGTCATTCGAAACACCTGGCACGCCCTGGTGGATGGAAAAATGTATCAGGTGACCCCTGAATCGGACGGCAGCGCGATCATCGTCAACCCGCTCGCCCCGCGGGATCCGGCCCAGAACGGTCCCGTATTGCAAGCGGATGCCCTCGGCAACTGGTCCATCGACCTGCGTCTGCGCCTGCGTGGGGGCATGCCGCCCAAGCGCCTGGCCAAACTGCGGGACCTCAAGGCCCAACGCGCGGCCGAACTGAGCGAGCTGCTGAAGAGTTATTACAAGGACGAGGTCGATCGGCAACGCGCTCTGGACACCGCCCAGGAAGTCATGACCAGGACCCAGGCAGGCAACTTTACCGAGGCGCAACGCGCGGACAAGCGAGCGCGGTTCTACAAGCTGCTTGAGGAGCAGACTGACACTTATCTGAAGCTGCTGGACAACGTCACCGAATATGCCAGCCACGACATGCAATTACCCCCCGGCATCATTCGGGCCTTGATGGAGAACGTGGTCAACAACGCCCGCAAGGGCTTCCTGATCAACGAATTCGAGCTGACGGCGCTGGATGCCGCCTATGGCCAATTCACGCAAGATTATTCGACCCTGCAAGCGAATGTCGCTGGCAACGTTCTCGACTATTTCAACTACCTTGACGCCTTGAGTGACATCAACGATCGCTCGATCTATTGGCTGGAACTCAGGGATCGTTACCTGGAAGCGCTGTTGAACCTGGGTGCCGCCGGCGCGCAAGTGTTCGAACGCCTGACCCGGGACCGTCCATTGGGTGAACGAACGCCATTGGCTACCAAGGCCCTGCAACTGCCTACGCTGGCGTCACTGATATTCAAGGATCCCGACTCCAATCTTCCCGAGAACCTGCACAGCGTCACCAAGCTGTTGATGGAACAGGCGCGCTCCCAATCCGACCTGAGCACCTACGAGCTGACCCCATCGGAACAGATCGAGGTCCTGGAAAGCCTGGTCGAACACTATGGCGCGGCACTCGATGCCATGCAGGGCATGAAAGCCCTCAATGCCGCTGACATGGACACGTCCTATTTCGGCAGGCTGTTCAGGCTGGTCGAGGGTCTTTATGAAGAGGCGTCCACGAAACTGGCCGCCGAGATCAAGCCCGAGCCGCAGCCGCGCAAACGCCCGCCGAAACGCAGCCGGACAGCGGCCGGACGCCCGCAGAAAAAGGTGATCAAGACGCGCAAGAGCGGCGTGTTGATCGGTGACTTGAAGCCGGCCGGCACGTCGCTGCCGATCGAGGTCGTCGAGCTGCGCTCAGAAGTCGACGACAGGTTGCTCGCCACTTACTCGCAACACGACGACGTCTGGGACCTCGTCGAGGTCCAACGACCGGCCCCGGCACCCCACACACGCTCGGTCAAAGCGATCAAGGCCGATGCACGAAAGCTGCTCGGGCAACTGGACAACAGTCTGGCGAACGCCGAGCGCTATAAAACCCAGTGCCGCTTCCCTCAGGAAATCGAGGAAATCCTGAGTAATGAAGCAAGTCGCTACCGCAAGCTGTCCGAAGAACTCGAACGAGCCTTCACGGCCTCGAAAAACCCGCGCACCGCAGCCGATCAGACACTGACCGAGCAGCTGTCAAACGCTGTTTCGCGTCTGACCACCCGAGGCAGTGAACTGCGCACCGAATTGAGTCTGAAACTGCCTCCCACCGACAGCAACCTTCGCTACCTGTTCGAGAAAAACCTGGTGCAAGTCGCGAGGCTCGGCGAACGCATAGCCTTGAAAGGAGAGCGCAAGGATTTCCTCCAGGAGTACGCCATCAATGACCGGGACGGTTGGCCGCTCTGGTACGCGCATTTTCATTACGAAACCGCCGACACGCCAAAGGCCGACTTTAGCGTGGCGCATTTGAAAACCAAGGAACAGCGCAAGGAGCACTACCATTCAATGCTGGCCAAGGCTAAAAGCCCTTACGCGGTGGTGAATGTGCATCGAGGACAGATCGGCAGGCCGTTGGCACAAAGCAAATTTTTGCCGTTGGCGCCTTGATCGCGGTGAAAGGGCAAGACGCTGCTCACGTGAGACCAGTGGCTCGAACTACCTGACTCACCCAGCCCATCGCCAAACACAAACCCCGTGGCGAGGGAGCTTGCTCCCGCTGGGCTGCGCAGCAGCCCCAAAAAGCCTGG
>NZ_FMTR01000023.1:45565-75644 GCF_900100135.1 Pseudomonas sp. NFACC05-1
GCTTCGCAGCCCAGCGGGAGCAAGCTCCCTCGCCACAGATCATTCCAAGCCCCTTGAGCGGATAGTCTCAAGGTTGCAGCATTGCCATTCAGCCGGCAGTCAGTGCGCAAACAACGAATTGCCCTTCTGCCCCGCCAGTTTCTCCGGCTTGATCAGGAAGCGTGCCAGCGCCGGCAGCAGCCACAGTGCACCGAACATGTTCCACAGCAACATGAACGTCAGCATCAACCCCATGTCCGCCTGGAACTTGATGGCCGAGAAGATCCAGGTGCACACACCGATGGCCAGGCACAAACCGGTGAACAGCACCGCCTTGCCGGTGGATTTCAGTGTCTGGTAGTAAGCCTCCTGCAACGGCAACCCGGCCCGCAGGAAACTTTCCAGGCGGCTGTAGATGTAGATGCCGTAGTCCACGCCGATGCCCACGCCCAGTGCCACCACTGGCAAGGTCGCGACCTTCACGCCGATGCCCATGAATGCCATCAGGGCGTTGCCCAGCACCGAGGTCAGCACCAGCGGCAGCACGATGCACAACGTCGCCGCCCAGGAACGGAAGGTGATCATGCACATGGTCGCCACGCAGATGTACACCAGGACCAAGATGGTCAGTTCCGACGCCTTGATCACTTCATTGGTGGCCGCTTCAATACCCGCGTTACCGGCGGCAAGGATGAACTCCAGGCCGTCGCGGTTGTTTTCCTTGGCGAAGTCCTGCACCGCCTTCACCGCCCGGTCCAACGTCTCGGCCTTGTGGTCGTTGAGGAACACCAGCACCGGCGCCAGGGAGCAGCTGTTGTTGTACAGGCCATCGGCCCGGGCAATGGAGTTGTTCAGCACGTCAGGGTTGCGCGACAAGGTCTCCCATTTCAGGTTGCCCTCGTTCATGCCCTTGATCATTTGCTTGGACACGGTCACCAGGGAAATCGCCGACTGCACGCCCTCGGTGTTCTGCATCTTCCACATCAGCTCATCGATGGGGGCCATGGCTTCATAGCGCGAGCAGCCTTCGGCCGTGGTCTTGACCATCACCACCAGTACGTCGGAGCTGGTGGAGTAATTGCTGATGATGAAGTTGTTGTCCTGGTTGTAGCGCGAGTCCGGACGCAGTTCCGGCGCCCCCTGGTCCAGGTCGCCGATCTTCAGGTTCTGGCTGTACCAGAGGCCACCGCCAAAGGCGATCACGGCCAGGGCAATGGACACCGGGGCGACTTTGGCGCTGGCGAAATTCGACAACAGGCGCCAGAACGGATGCTCACGGGTCGCGTCTTTCTTGCTGCGCTCGACCGCACGCTTGCTGATGCCGGCGTAGGAGATCGCCACCGGCAGCAGGATCAGGTTGGTGAACACAATCACCGCCACGCCGATAGAGGCGCCAATGGCCAGTTCGCGGATCACGCCGATGTCGATGATCAGCAAGGTGATGAAGCCGACGGCGTCCGCCAGGATCGCGATCATTCCCGGCAGGAACAATTGCCGGAAGGTGCGCCGCGCCGCTGTCAGGGCGTTGTCCGCCTCGCTGGACTGCAAGGCGATGCCGTTGATTTTCTGCACACCATGGGAAATGCCGATGGCGAAGATCAGGAACGGCACCAGCATCGAGTACGGATCGAGGCCGAAACCGGCCGCATGCATCAGCCCCAGTTGCCAGACCACGGCCACCAGGGTGGTGGTCAACACCGCAACGGTACTGCGCATGCAGTTGGTGAACCAGTAAAGCAGGATCAGGGTGATGACGAAGGCCACGCCGAAGAACAGCACCACCATGACCAGGCCGTCGATCAGGTCGCCGACTTTCTTGGCGAAACCGACGATATGGATCTGCACGTTGGGATTCTGGGCTTCGAACTTGTTGCGGATCTTGTCTTCAAGCTCGTGGGAAAATTTCCGGTAGTCGAGGGCGAGCAATTTGCCTTGGTCCTGCGGGTCGGGATAGGACTCCAGCAGCGGGATGTCGATGATGCTCGACTTGAAATCGTTGGCCACCAGGCGCCCGACCTGGCCGGACTTGAGCACATTGTTGCGCAGCAGGTCGAGGCTGTCGGCCGAACCGTTATAGCTCTGGGGAATCACCTCACCGCCAGCGAAGCCCTCCTCCGTCACTTCGGTCCAGCGCACGCTCGGGCTCCACAACGACTTCAGTCCGGAACGGTCGACGCCGGAGATGTAGAAGACTTCGTCATGGATCTGGCGCAGGGTCTCCATGTATTCCTTGGAGAAAATATCGCCGTTGGTGGCCTCCACGGAAATGCGCACCGTGTTGCCCAGGTTCGCCAGGTCATTGCGGTGCTCGAGCATCTTCTGGATGAAGGGGTGCTCGAGGGGGATCATTTTTTCGAAACTGGTGGACGGCCGAATCAGCGTGGCCTGCCAAAACAGGAAAATGCTGACCAGCAGGCAAATGATGATCACTGCCGGGCGGTTGTTGAAAATCAGGCGCTCGAGGAACGTCGCCTTGTCTTGGTGATGACTGCTCATGGGGTCCGCCTTCTTGTTTTTGTGCCCGTCTTGCAGGCGTGACTCATTTGCTCAGTTCGGCGCCGGTGGACGTGGTGGCGCGTACGCCGCCTTGCCCCGCCAGGATCAGGTTGCCGTTGCCGGCGGTCGTGACGGCTGCCACGGAAATTCGATCCGGGCGATTGAACACGCTGAAGGTCTCGCCGTCGTCGGTACTGCGCACGACGCTGCCGCCGTTGCCGACAATCACGATGGAACCGTCCGCCAGCAGCGTGGCGCCTGACAGGCCGAACTCCAGGGCACCGCGCGCGGCCTTGAGCTCGATCTGATCCCAAGTGCCGCCGAAATCAGTGGAACGATAAAGGTTGCCGCGCAAGCCATAGGCCAGCAGCGTCGAAGGCTGGGCGGTGCCGATGACCCCGAACAGCGAGCCTTCATAAGGGCCTTCGACCTTTTCCCAGGTCTGGCCCCAGTCGGCGGAACGGAACATGCTGCCAGCCTCGCCGACAATGAACAGCCCGGCATCTTTCACGGCGGCTATCGCATTGAGGTGGAACTGGTCTTCGTTTTCGAGGCGGTCGCTGGCGTCTTCCCAGTGCTTGCCGCCGTCGGTGGTTTCCAGCAATGCGCCGTAGGCACCCACGGCGAAACCGTTGCTGGCATCCTTGAACCAGACGTCCAGCAGCGGTGCTTCGCGGGTAAGGTCTTCGAATTGCTTGGTCCAGGTGCTGCCACCGTCATCGCTGGCGAGGATCTGCGCGTCGTGCCCCACGGCCCAGCCGTGTTTGTCATCGACGAAAAATACCGCCGTGAGCAGTTGACGAGTCGGCACCTTGGCCTGGGTCCAGGACTTGCCCTGGTCGTCTGAATAGACAATGTGCCCCCGATCACCGACCGCCACCAGGCGCTGGCCGGCGTGGACCACATCGAGCATCAGGGTTTTGCTGGCCTTGGCCGATTCGACGGAATAGATGACATCGGACGTCGACGCCGCAACAGCCATCACCGGTGCCGACAACACCGCAGAGCCCAGCAGCGAGAGCGCCGAAGCCAGCAACGCCACTCTGCGCAGCATCGGCGGCCGGCTGCGGCCCACAGCCATGACAGGCTCATTCATAGACCTTTCCCCCATTATTATTGTTAGGTCATTCAACCTTTCAGGGCGCCGTAAGCAGGCTCTGGAAGGTTGCCAGTCCTGGAGCATAGTCCTGAAACCTGCAATCTAGAGCCACTTCGGAAGCTGACCTATCCTATCGGGCTTTCGAAAGGTCTGACAATCGACGCCGCGTTATCTTTTGTTAACCAGGGGGATATAGGCCAACGGCGAATAAGAAGACATTCGTGAGGGTGATGAATGTGGCGAGGGAGCTTGCTCCCGCTGGAGGCCGAAGGACTCCCTGAGCTTGGTCCACCCGCCATTCGCAGCAAAAGTGAACCAGGATCAGGCCTGCTTCGCAGGCCAGCGGGAGCAAGCTCCCTCGCCACAAAGGTAAGGCAGTGCCGGTTTACGCCAGGCTCTTGCTCACCACTTCGAACACATCGGCCGACAGCCCGCCGGACGCCAGGATGCGTTCCAGTTCGCCTTTCATCAACGCCTGGCGGGCGCTGTCGTATTTGCGCCAGCGGGTCAACGGTGCCAGTTGCCGCGAAGCGATTTGCGGGTTGAGGCCATTGAGCTGAATGACCAGGTCCGCCAGGAAGCGATAACCCGAACCGTCGGCGGCGTGGAAGTTGATCAGGTTCTGCCCGGCAAACGCTCCCACCAGCGCCCGCACCTTGTTCGGGTTCTTGATATTGAACGCCGGGTGCTCCATCAAGGCCTTGACCCGCGCCAGGCCACCGGGCAATGGGCTGCCGGCCTGGACGCTGAACCACTGGTCCATGACCAGCGGATTGCCCTTGAAGTTTTCCGCAAAGACTTCCAGGGCCTTGGCCTTCTCGGCTTCGAATGGCGAGTTGACCAGCACCGCCAGCGCAGTCAGGCGCTCGGTCATGTTGTCGGCGGTGTCGAACTGCTCCAAAGTCGCACTCAGCACCTCAGGCTTGCCGGTGAGCATCAGGTACGACAGCGCGATGTTCTGCAACGCGCGACGGGCGAAATGCTCGGCCTCGGCCACGTAAGGCGTTTTCTTCGACAGGTCGCGGTTGGCTGCGTAACGCAGCCACAGGGCTTCAAACAGGTTCTCGGCCAACTGCTGACGGGCGAAGTCACGGGCGGCATGGATCGCCTCGACGTCAGCCACTTCGCTAATTTCCGTCAGGTAGGCTTCGCTTGGTAGCGAGAGCATTTCGGCGACCATGGCCTGGTCCAGGGATTCGTCCGACAGCACGCTGCGCAGTGCACTGACCAGACGTGGATCCAGTGCCAGGCTGGCACCCTGCTGATGCTGGGCAATCAATTCCTGCAACACCTGCACCGACAACTGCTGGCCGGCATCCCAGCGGTTGAAGCCGTCGCTGTCGTGCTGCATGAGGAACATCAACTGGTCGCGGTTGTACGGGAAGCTCAGCTTCACTGGCGCCGAGAAACCACGCAGCAACGAAGGCAGCGGCTGTTCGGCGACATCGAGGAAAGTAAAGGTCTGCTGGGCTTCGGTCACCGAGATCACTCGGGACGTGCCGTCTGCCGCGGCTTCACCGACCAGGCGCAGAGGGATTTCAGCCCCCTTGCTGTCCAGCAGGCCGAGCTCCACGGGAATCACGAACGGCAGCTTTTCCATCTTGTCCGGGGTCGGCGGGCAACTCTGGCGGAAGGTCAGGCTGTAGATCTTGGCGGCGGCGTCATAAGACTCGCTCACCGCCAGCCGTGGTGTACCGGCCTGGCTGTACCAGCGCTTGAACTGGGCCAGGTCGACGCCGTTGGCATCTTCCATGGCCTTGATGAAGTCGTCACAGGTCACGGCCTGGCCGTCGTGGCGTTCGAAGTACAGGTCACTGCCCTTGCGGAAACCTTCAGGCCCCAACAGGGTGTGGATCATGCCAACCACTTCCGAGCCCTTTTCGTACACGGTCAGGGTGTAGAAGTTGGAAATTTCGATAAAACTGTCCGGACGCACCGGGTGGGCCATGGGACCGGCGTCTTCGGCGAACTGGTGGGTGCGCAGGTATGCCACGTCCTGGATGCGCTTGACCGTGGCAGAGTTCATGTCGGCCGAGAACCCGGCGTCGCGGAACACCGTGAAGCCTTCCTTGAGCGACAGTTGGAACCAGTCGCGGCAGGTCACGCGGTTGCCCGACCAGTTGTGGAAATATTCGTGGGCCACGATCGCCTCGACCCGCTGGTGCGCAGCATCGGTGGCGGTTTCGGCGCGGGCCAGCACGGCGCTGGAGTTGAAGATATTGAGGCCCTTGTTCTCCATGGCGCCCATGTTGAAGTCGTTGACCGCGACAATCATAAAGATGTCCAGGTCGTACTCACGCCCGTATACCTCTTCGTCCCAGCGCATCGACTTCTTCAGGCTGGTCATGGCGTGCTGGCATTTGTCGATGTTTTCCGGCTCGACATAGATACGCAGCGCCACGGTGCGCTCGGTCATGGTGGTGAAGGTGTCCTCGACGCACCACAGGTCGCCGGCCACCAGGGCAAACAGGTAGGCCGGCTTCTTGAACGGGTCTTCCCAGGTCGCCCAGTGCCGACCGTCTTCGCCCGGGCCGCTGGCAATCGGGTTGCCGTTGGACAGCAGCACCGGATAGCTGTGCTGCTCGGCCACCACGGTGGTGGTGAACTTGCTCATCACATCCGGGCGGTCCAGGTAATAGGTGATCTTGCGGAAACCCTCGGCCTCGCACTGGGTGCAGAACATGCTGCCGGATTTGTACAAACCTTCCAGGGCGGTGTTGGTTTCCGGGTGGATCCGGACGGAGGTGTCGACCGTGAAGGCCTGGGCCTTGGGGTGCAGGGTCAGGTGGCTGTCGTCCAACTGATAGTCGCCCTGCCCCAGGTCGGCGTCGTCGAGCTTGAGCGAGAGCAGTTCCAGGTGCTGGCCATCAAGCACCAGCGGCGGCAGCCCGGCACCACGCTCGGGGTTGCGGCGCATCACCAGTTGCGCATGGACCAGGCTGTGGTCCTCGAACAACTCGAAGGTCAAGTGCGTCTCATCGATCAGGTATTCAGGGGCCTGATAGTCCTTCAGGTAAATCATCTTCGGCTGTTCGGTGCGCATGGGTCGAATCCTTCTACTGATGCACGGCGAGCTGGTAGGCCGTGTATTTACGAATATTGATCACGCCGGTGTCAAAAATCAGGTACTGGCCCTTGATTCCCAGCAGCGTGCCTTCGGCAATCGGGTTCTTGTCCAGGTTGAAGCTGACGATCTTGGCCGGGTATTGCTCCACCGGATAACGGATCTCGATGGGTTCGACGTCCGCTATGGTCTGGATCGCTTGCAAGCCAAATCGTTCCTGCAAGCCCTGCAATCCCTGGGCGCAGCTTTCGAACAGCGCGTCGCGGATCGCCGGCAGGTCCACCGCCGCGGCGTCGCCCTTGAGCAAGGCGCGCCAGTTGGTCTTGTCCGCCACCTGGCTGCGGAACAGGTCCTCGACAAACCCCGACTGCTGACGGGTGGCGACCCGCAGGATCGGCAGCGCCTGGCTTGCCCCCTGGTCCAACCAGCGGGTCGGCAATTGCGTGGCACGGGTGATGCCGACCTTCACGCCCGAGGAATTGGCCAGGTAGACCACATGATCGGTCATGCAGAACTGCTCGCCCCAAGCCGGATCACGGCAGGTGCCCGCCTCGTAATGACAACGCTCGGGGCTCATGATGCACAGGTCGCACTGGGCCAGCTTGGTCATGCAGGGGTAACAATATCCCTGGCTGAAGCTGGTCTTGGTCCGGCGTCCACAGTGGGTGCAGTGGATCGCACCGAGGTACTCCAGGCGCACCGTGCTGCCGATCAACGGGTTGACCGGCACCTCGACATCGCCCAGGCGAAAGGCGTATTGAACGGTCGGCCCGTCAAGGCGCGCCGACATCTTGCTGATTGCACCGCGGCCAATCTCGATCAATGGATGGCGTCCGACTTGAACAGGATATTCGGCACTTCAGTGGACTTCGAATGGCATTCCTGCGCCCCCATGTAACCGGTGCGCTCGTCTTCGGGCAGGTTCTGGATTTCCCAGGCGATCATCGCCTGCAGCGACAGCTCGCGCTGCTCGGCGGTGAGCTTGTTGCCATCGGCCCATTTACCGATTTCCACCGCCAGTTTCAGGCTCCGGTAGATGTCGGGAGTGATGTTCTGGATCATTTCGTTGAAGGAAGCCATGGGTTCTCCGCGCAATTGCGCATTCTCAAAAGGCACAGGTGCCGGTCAAAGGGCCATTTTACGGCGAGCGAACAGCCCGCCCAACAACCCCGTGAAGCACCCGACGAGCAGCCCGCCGACGTGAGCCGCATTGGCGATTTCACCGAAACCGATCAGCGAAACCAGCCCGGACAGGCACAGCAGCAACCACACCAGCATCATCACCAACACCCCGCGGGGCAAGTGATAGGCCGGGTTCGGTGCAAGCAGTTGGTAGATCCAGCAATGGCCCAGCAAGCCGTACAACACCCCCGACAACCCACCGAACAGTGTCGGGCCGCTGAAAAAGTACTGGGCAAAATTGGAGACGAGGCTGAACAGCAGCGTCAGCCCCAACAAGTTGATGCCACCCTGGCGTGCTTCGATCCGCCGTCCCAGTTCCCAGTACCACATGCCATTCATGGCGATGTGCAGAAAGCCAAAGTGAATCAGCATCGGCGTCACCAGGCGCCACCACTGCCCCGCCGCCAGGCTATCGGCCAACGGCGTGAACTGGATGTAGTCGCCAACGACGCGGAACTCGAGGAAGGTCAGCCAGCGCAGGATCTCAAGATTCTCCCCCAGCAGGGTGACCGCGCTGACGATCAGGCTCAGCAACAACACCACGGCCGTCACTGGACTGCGCGTCAGTTGCTGGACGAACCCCGCTCGCCGGGAAGTGCCACCCGTGTTGGGCAGTTCCAACTGCTGATCGGGATCGCCGGCGGGAAAACGTGCGTACAACGAACGCACATCCTCACTGATTTCATCCGGTACCCAGAGCACCTGCTCGCCGGCCTCTTCGCTGACACGATGGGGTACCTGCATGCGTTGCAGCAGCTTGACGAAGCCACTCAAGTCCGCTGCCAGGGGCAGGCGCAATACCGCGACGACACTCATTGCAGCACCTCCGGCCGCTCGACATCGACCCAGACGAACTTGTGCGGATCCAGGCGGGTTTCCTGGTCGAGGCGATAGGCGACCAGCTTGCCGTAGAGCACCGCGCTGTAATCCAGGCAGGCCAGGTTCGGGCGGATCGGCGCGGGTTTGCCGCTGCGCCAGTAGTGGCCGACGAACAACAGCGGTTCGTGGACGCCATAGCGCAGCAGGTTGTTTTTTTCATCCGGCGACAGCGGCGTACGGGCCACCGGTTCCGGCAAGGCGTCGGGCTGGAAGACGATGTCGCCGTAGGTCTGCGGGTTGTCTTCCCAGAACTTGGTGCGGAAAAACGAACGGGTCAGGCCATCGCCACCGGTCAGCGTCAGACCATGGGGCAGGCGCATGTCGGTGCCGCGCAGCAAACGATCGAATACCGTGCAGGCAAAACTGCCCGGTTGCGCCGAGGCCTGGAGGAAATGTTCGTCGACACAACCATCCGGGAACAGGCCACGCAGCGGTTCGATCAGGCCCGCGTCCCAACAGGCATGCACCACCCGGAACCGGCCGGCGTCGACAAACAGCGGCAGCTCATAGAACCACTTGAGAAAGTCATGCCAGTCGCCGGGATGCTGCTCGAACTGAGTCAGGGTCTCGTTGAGCAGGCGGGCATGGCGTGGCGTGTGTTCGCGCACGTAGCGCTGGCCACTGCCCGGCAATGCCGGTGTGCTCCAGCCCAGGGCATTGAACTCGTGGTTGCCCATGATGCACAGCGCCTGGCCGGCCACGACCATGTCGTGGACGATGTGCAGCGCCTCGCGGATCCGCGGGCCACGGTCGATGATGTCCCCCAGGAACACAGCCATGCGCGACGGATGCCGCCAGACCCCGCCCTGCTTGTGGTAACCGAGTCGGTCCAGCAGGTGTTCCAGGGTCAGGGCGCATCCGTGCACGTCACCGATCAAATCGTAACTGCGCGCAGGATCGAGCATCAGTCGCCTCCACCCCCCAACCGACTTCCCCAGCCGAGCTTGGTCCGGCAGACTTCATAGTAATTGTGATCCAGCGGATGGATCAGGCGCAGCTTCTGCGCTTTTTTGCTGACGGTGATGGTGTCACCCGGCGCGCAGGTGAAATGGTTCTGGCCGTCACAGGACACTTGCGGGTAGATCTGCATATCCTTGGACACGACGATTTTCAGCTCACTGTTGCCATCGACCACAATCGGTCGCCCAGACAAGGTATGGGGGTACATGGGCACAATCACAATAGCGTCGAGCTTGGGGTGCATGATCGGTCCGCCGGCCGACAGTGCGTAGGCCGTGGAACCGGTCGGGGTCGCGACGATCAGGCCGTCGGCCTTCTGGCTGCAGACGAACTGGCCGTCGATGTACAGCTCGAATTCGATCATGCGCGTGGACTTGCCGGGGTGCAGCACCACGTCATTGAGGGCATCGCCCTGGCCGATGGCCTCGGCGTGACGACGGACCTCGGCTTGCAGCAGGAAACGGTTTTCCACCAGGTAGTGGCCGTCCAGCACCTCGGCGACCTTGGTTTCCAGCTCGTCAGGGCGGATATCGGTGAGGAACCCCAGGCTGCCCCGGTTGATCCCCAGCACCGGGATGTTGTGCCGCGCCAGGGCCCGGGCAGCCCCCAGCAGGCTGCCGTCGCCGCCGACCACGATGACCATGTCGCAGACCTCGCCCAGCATCTTGCGCGACGACGTCTGCAGGCCATGGCCCGGCAAGACTTCGGCGATGGTGTCTTCGAGGATCACATGCAGGTGTCGCTCCAGGAGGAAACGTTTGAGACGGCGAACGGTGTCCAACACCTGCGAACTGCCCAGGCGACCGATGATGCCGATATTGCGAAATTGCTCCATGAGGCTCCTGCGAGGGTCTGCGGCGGGCGAAAAACACGATTATGGGCGAAAGCGCTCCATAGACAAAATTCTTTAAGCCTTCACCGTGGCGCAATGCTGTTATTCAAGGGGTACCTGAATCACCGTGGCGAGGGAGCTTGCTCCCGCTCGGTTGCGCAGCAACCGCCCCAAGGGGCCTGCTTCGCAGTCCAGCGGGAGCAAGCTCCCTTGCCACAGGGTCTTTACCTTCCTGAATTGACAGCATTGGCCGCATAGCGGCTATGCTCGCAAAATGATCCTGTTCCCTGAATTGCTGGACTTGCCCCGCCGCCTGCACCATCCCGAAGTGCGCGACCTCGCGTGGGCGATCATCGCCCCGCCGATGCTCATCGACACGCCCTGGCCCCAGCGCCATCCCCTGGCCGGCAGTGACTGGGTGCAGGATCCCCATCGACTGGAACACTGGCTGCGACAACTGGACCGCGACAGCTACCCGCTGCTGCACTGCCTGTCCCTGGGACGGACGCGACGCCTGGGCCTGTATTACGAAAGGCTGTGGCAGTTCGCCGTGCAGCACGCTCCCGGCATCGAGCTGATTGCCGCGAACCTGCCGATCCGCCACGAAGGCCATACCCTGGGCGAACTGGACCTGCTGCTACGCGATCGTGACGGCATCCATCATCTGGAGTTGGCGATCAAGTTGTACCTCGGCCCGCAACAAGGTCACGGGCGGGACGCCGCGCAATGGCTGGGTCCGGGTTGCCATGACCGGCTTGACCGCAAGCTGGCCCATCTGCGCGAACACCAGTTGCCGATCTCGGCCCGCCCGGAAAGCCGTGAGGCCCTGGCGGCACTGGGTATTGAGCCGACCGGCCTCGAGGTATTCCGCTCCGAGCTCTGGCTCGGCGGCTACCTGCTCTACCCCTGGCCGGGCCACGCCGACCCGCCGACCGGTGCGCACCCCCGGCATTTGCGGGGCAGTTGGCTGCATCAGCGGGATTGGCCTGCATTCATCGCCCAGCGTCCACCTGGGCGCTGGCAACCCCTGCCCCGCGCCGCCTGGTTGGCCCCGGCCCATTATCCGGCGGAGCAGACCTGGAGCACCGAGCAACTGGAGGCCTGGCGAATGGCCCTCGACCCGATGGCGCCGGCGCAACTGATGGTGCGCCTGACTGAAAATGCCGAGGGCGAGTGGGAAGAAGCTGAGCGGCTATTCCTGGTGGCCGATCTTTGGCCGGATGTGCCGGGTAACAGCTGAGCCTTGTGCTGCCTGTCAGGGCCTCATCGCGAGCAAGCTCGCTTGTCCCACAAGGGGTCACATTCCTAGAGGAAGTTGCACTCCAATGTGGGAGCGAGCTTGCTCGACGTCAATTCGGTCTGGTCTAGAAGGACAACCGCACCGCCAGCGCCGCCAACGTCACCAGCAACACCGGCACCGTCAGCACGATCCCGACCTTGAAGTAGTACCCCCAGCCGATCCGGATGTTCTTGCGCTCCAGCACATGCAACCACAGCAAAGTCGCCAGGCTGCCGATCGGGGTGATTTTCGGGCCCAGGTCGCTGCCGATGACGTTGGCGTAGATCATCGCCTCCTTCACCACCCCGGTGGCCTGGCTGGCATCGATGGACAAGGCGCCGACCAGCACCGTCGGCAAATTGTTCATGGCCGACGAGAGCAACGCCGTCAGCACGCCGGTGCCCATGGCCGCCCCCCACACGCCATATTCGGCAAAGCCGTCGAGCCAATGGGCCAGGTAGCCGGTCAGCCCGGCATTGCGCAGGCCATAGACCACCAGGTACATGCCGAGGGAGAAGATCACGATCTGCCAGGGCGCTTCCTTCATCGCCTTGCGGGTGGAAATCTTGTGACCGCGGGCCGCGACCGCCAGCAGCAACGCAGCGCAGACCGCTGAGATCGCGCTGATGGGAATCCCCAGTGGTTCCAGCGCAAAGCAGCCCAGCAGCAGGATCACCAACACCACCCAGCCGGCATAAAACGTTGCCTTGTCGTGGATCGCCGTTACCGGATCGTCCAGTTGATCGGGGTCGTAGTCACCCGGGATATCGCGACGAAAGAACCACAGCAAGATCGCCAGGCTGGCCGCCACGCTGATCAGGTTCACCGGCACCATGACCGCCGCGTAGCGGTTGAAGCCAATGCCGAAGAAGTCCGCCGAGACGATGTTCACCAGGTTCGACACCACCAGCGGCAGGCTCGCGCTGTCGGCAATGAAACCGGCGCCCATCACGAATGCCAGGGTCGCCGCCGGGGAAAAACGCAGCGCCAGCAGCATCGAAATCACGATCGGCGTCAGGATCAGCGCCGCCCCGTCATTGGCGAACAACGCCGACACCAACGCCCCCAGCAGCACCATGAAGGCAAACAGCTTGCGCCCGCTGCCCTTTCCCCAACGGGCCACATGCAAGGCCGCCCAGGCAAAGAAGCCGGCCTCGTCCAGCAGCAGGCTGATGATGATCAGCGCGACAAACGTACCGGTGGCGTTCCAGATAATCTGCCAGACCAGTGCAATGTCACCGACCTGCACCACCCCGCTCAACAACGCCAGCAGCGCGCCGAGCGTCGCGCTCCAGCCGACGCCAAGCCCCTTGGGCTGCCAGATCACCAACGTAATGGTCAGCAGGAAAATCAATGACGCGATCAGCATGCGCAACAGCCTTGGAAGGAGGATTGAAAAGACGAAATCAGCAGCAACGCGCCACCGGACGATCAGCCATGGCCCCCAAACGCTCGACATCCGCCATCAGCCACGCCGTGTTGGCTGCCAACGCCTGTTCCAGCAAATTGCTGACCCAGGCCGGCAACTGCGGATGCAGACGGTAGTAGACCCATTGCCCCTGGCGCCGATCGCTGAGCAGGCTGGCGTTACGCAACTGCGCCAGGTGCCGGGAGATCTTCGGCTGGCTCAGGTCCAGCGCGGCGGTGAGCTCACAGACACACAACTCGCCTTCACGGGCCACCAGCAGCGCAATGCGCGTACGGGTGTCGTCGGCCAGCGCCTTGAAGACATCGACGGGATTGTGGGAATCAGACATGGCTAAGGACGGCCTGGAGGTACGAAGGGGCGAATATATGGAAATTCGAATATCCAGTAAAGCGGGGATTTGAAGTTGCACCTGTGGCGAGGGAGCTTGCTCCCGCTGGACTGCGAAGCAGGCCCCTTCGGGCGGTTGCTGCGCAACCGAGCGGGAGCAAGCTCCCTCGCCGCGGGGTTATCTGGAGCCTCGGAACATCAGACCTTCTTGTGCTGCTCGACCCACTTGCCATAGGCATCGATGAATGTCTGCAGGAACGGCCGCACGGACTCCGAGAGATTGCCCGCCTCGTCGAACGCCGTCCCGGCGCCGCTCAGGTAGGCTTCCGGTTGCTGCATGCAAGGCACATTGAGGAACACCAGGGACTGGCGCAAATGATGGTTGGCACCAAAACCACCGATGGCGCCCGGCGATGCACTGATCACCGCGCCCGGCTTGCCACTCAGGCAACTCTGGCCATAGGGACGCGAGCCGACATCGATGGCATTTTTCAGCGGTGCCGGTACCGAGCGGTTGTACTCTGGCGTGACGAACAACAAGGCGTCGGCCGCGCCCACCTGCTGGCGGAATGTGGTGTAGGCTGCCGGCGGCGCTACATCAATGTCTTCGTTATAAAGTGGTAGCTCGCCGATCTCGACGATGTTCAGCTTGAGGTTCGCTGGCGCCAGGTCAGCCAGTGCCAGCGCCACCTTGCGGTTGATCGATGCCTTGCGCAGGCTGCCCACCAAAACGGCCACTGTGTAGACATTACTCATGAGAGGCTTCTCGACTATCGGCTCAAAGGAGCCTGTAGTTATAGATGATCGGGGTGACAATTGGACCAGTGGAGCGACGAAAACCTGGCGGCTGGACTATTTTTTTCATGTAGGAAAACTTACCGCGCTTGACCAGGGTCTACAGAACCGCAAATCGAGTGATTTATTTCCAGAGGTTCTAAGCGATGGCAGCAGTACTTGTCGGACAATTTCATGCGCGGGACGCCGAAGGTCGCGTCTATTCGGTGCATGAGTTTCAGGAATCGACCCCGTCGCCCGACGGAAACGGCAAGGAGCCTGTCACCACCTATAAGTTGGCTATCGGTGATCGAGTCAACAAACTCGAAGACGGAAAATTTATTCTGGTGCAATCTCAAATCGAACTGACGCGCGAACCGGAAACGCCACTGCAAGCTCAAACACCCACTGAAACGCAAATAGCTTCATAACCGGCAGTTATGAGCAGAAGTCGTGCCCGGACTTGGGTTAGGATTCAGCCACTCAATGGCTCACCCGCCGAACATGGACTTCTTGCATGCGTTTACGCCACATCGAAGTGATCCAGGCGCTGCTGCAGACCGGTCACCTCGGCACGGCGGCCGAATGGCTGCAACTGCCGGTGGCGGAGGTCGAGGCGATCCTGCGCGATGCCGAGGCCCAGTTGGGCTTCATGCTGTTTGCCAGCGTGCGCGGGCGCCTGCAGGCCACCCGGGAAACCCTTGAACTGCGCGACGGCATCACGCGGGTGTACGACACCCTCGAACCGGTGCAGCGCCTGGCCAGCAGCCTGAAACACTATCAGGCGCCACCCTTGCGCATTATCTGCACCCCGCCGCTGGCCCAGCAGTTGTTGCCCCAGAGCATCGCCGCCCTGCGTCGCCGCCATCCGGATGCGCCCTGCACCCTGCTCAGCCAACCGACTCGCGACATCGTCCACAGCCTGCTGTTGCGTGAAAGTGACCTGGGCCTGAGCTTGCACGATCCCGAACACCCCGACATCCATTGCCAGATGATCGCCCAGGGCAAACTGCAATTGCTGGCACCTCACGGCTGGCTGCAACCACGACAGAAATACATTTCGCTCCAGGACCTGGCAGGCCAGCCGTTGGTAGGCCTGGATGGCCATGACCCGCTGAGCCCGGCGTTCGAGCATAAACTGGCGGCGCTGCGTCCGGCGCCGATGATCCAGATCCGCGTCCAGACCCATCAGATGATGCGCGCGATGGTCGAGGCCGGCGAAGGCCTTGCCATCGTCGACCCGTTCACTGCCTCGGGTGCCAAGGGCAGTGGCCTGGACGTCTGCCCGGTATCGCCCGCCATTGCGATTAGCCTCTATGCCTTGAGCCTGAACGGCACGCCGCCCTCACCCGCTGTCCAATCGCTGCTGGAACGGGTTACGGAACAAGCCGAGGCGTTGCTGAGCCACTGATCGACATGCCCAGCGGATCGTCGAACAGCCGGTACCAGAACAACGCCACTTCGGCGGTATGTCGGTCAATGCCGCGATAGCGCAGGTGATCGATACCACCGAGCACGTAGCCGCAACGTTCATAGAGCCGGCATGCACCCAGATTGTTGTTCTGGGTTTCGAGCATGATGCCCGGCAGTTTTTTCTTGCGGCTCCAGAACTGGGCGACATCGAGCAATGCCTTGGCCACCCCGTGGCGACGGGCCGGGGCGTGCACCGCCAACTCGTCGATGTGGGCGTAGCCGTTCCAGTTGGTACTGACGACCAGATGCCCCACGGGCTGGTCGTCGAGATAGGCCATGAAAATCTCGCTGTCCGGGGCATTGCGGAAGCTGCTGAATTCCTCGGGATCGATGCCATAGCACTTGCGATAGGGAACAATGGGCGTCACCGGCCATTGGCTGACGGGCCGGCCGATCTGCGCCGTCGCGTAGTCGCTGACTTCGAAGCTGAAGTCACTGCCCCAGATATAAGCGGCAAAGCCGTCATCGACGACGCGCACCGACAACCCGGGGTGCTTGGGATTCATGACCGGTTGCATACTGGGGAAGGTCCTCATTCCTTGAGACAACCAACGGCGTGGTGCCATCCATTGCCCTTGCCTTTCAAATCTTCACACATCAAGCGGGATCCGTAGCCTGCCCGTTACCTCAGGGTAGAAGGTCGTGGCGATTGTGGCGAGAAATGAACGATGGATGCAGTAGCTCACACAAGGATTGCCTGGATCATTGTGGCGAGGGAGCTTGCTCCCGCTTGAGTGCGAAGCGCTCACAAAATGGGCTGCTACGCAGCCCAGCGGGAGCAAGCTCCCTCGCCACAGGCTCTTTACTTACCTTGAATGAACAGCATGGCTCTCACAGGGTTTCATCAGTGCGTGGCGGCCTTTGCCTCGGCCAACTGCGTCCACAATGCCGGAGCGCCTGCAGACTTGGCGATGGCTTCCAGACGCGCGGCATGTTCGGCCAGGTCGCTTTCGCTGGCGCGGATAATCCGCGATGGCTGGCGGTCAGCGGGCAAACGCCGGATCTCCGTGGCCTGGTTGCCGGAGCCTTCGCCGGTACCATTGCCGTCCGAGGCGTTACCGGCCAGGGACAGGCTGGTCTGGCCGCCGGTCATGGTCAGGTAGACGTCGGCCAGGATCTCGGAGTCGAGCAAGGCGCCGTGCAGTTCACGACCGGAGTTGTCGACGCCATAGCGCTTGCACAAGGCATCGAGGCTGTTGCGCTGCCCGGGGTGACGTTCCCTGGCCATCATCAAGGTGTCGAGGATGGTGCAATGCTGGGTAATGTCAGCCCGGTCGTGCTGGCCCATCAGGGCGAATTCGTTGTTGATGAACCCGACGTCGAACGCCGCGTTGTGGATGATCAACTGCGCGCCCTGGATGAATTCGAAGAACTCGTCGGCCACTTCGGCGAAACGCGGCTTGCCCACCAGAAATTCGTTGGTGATGCCGTGCACGCCAATGGCGCCTTCGTCGCTTTCGCGGTCCGGTTGCAGGTAAACGTGGAAATGGCGACCGGTCAGGCGCCGGCCGATCAGCTCGACACAACCGATTTCAATAATCCGGTGACCATCGGTCACCGGCATGCCGGTGGTTTCGGTATCCAGTACTACAGATCTGTTGGCCATCAGTGTTCAGCTCTCAGCGGGCAGTCTTGCAAAAGCGCGGATCTTAACACGCTCACGGAACGCGGTGCCGCACCTGTGGCGAGGGAGCTTGCTCCCGCTCGGTTGCGCAGCGACCGCCCGAAGGGGCCTGCTTTGCAGTCCAGCGGGAGCAAGCTCCCTCGCCACAGGTGTCATCCTCTCCAGATCATGACAACGTCTCTATCAAGCCTGCTTGTAGCCCCGCACCTCATCCACCCCACGATTGGCCAACTGGTCGGCCCGTTCGTTGCCGTGGTGGCCGATGTGGCCGCGCACCCATTTCCAGGTGACGTTGTGGCGGTTGACCTGTTCATCCAGCAGCTTCCAGAGATCGGCGTTTTTTACCGGTTCCTTTGCCGCCGTCTTCCAGCCGCGTTTCTTCCAGTTCGCCATCCATTCGTTGATGCCTTTCATGACGTACTGAGAGTCGGTCACCAACAGCACATCGCAGGGCCGCTTGAGCTCCTCCAGGCCACGGATGGCGCCCATCAGCTCCATGCGATTGTTGGTGGTATTGGCTTCGCCGCCCCAGAGCTCCTTCTCCACGCCCTTGCACACCAGCAACGCGCCCCAGCCGCCCGGACCGGGGTTGCCCTTGCAGGCGCCATCAGTGAAGAGTTCTACGCTATCGCTCATGCCAATCTATCCAGGAAAAAATGCAAAGGCCCGCCGATCAGGCCCGACAACACCCGCAGCCCAATGCCGGCAAGCACCATTGAAAAAGGTTACGGCTCGATGTGGCGACGATTGACCTTGGCCATTGGCAAAGGAATCAGCTTGCCCATCGGCTCGCGTCGCGCCTGGCGCACCGGGCGCAGACCGACCGCGATCTTGCGTGCCACCAGCAGGTAGAAACCACCACCGGAGAGCTGCCAATCACCGGCCTTGCGCTCCCAGCCGGCCAGGCGCGCCTGCCACTTGGGCGACGCGAGCGGCGGACGATAGCACCCGAAGCGGCGTTTCTCCAGCGCAAAGCCCAGCAGGTTGAGCCAGTCGCCGACCCTCGACGCCGAGATGCAGCGGGCCTGGCGCAAAGCATCGTGGGCAAACACATGACGCAAGCCCCAAGCGCTCCAGGGGTTGATGCCGATGATCAACAGATGGCCGCCGGGACGCACGCTGCTGGCGGCCTCACGCAACAGACCGTGGGGCGACAGGCAGAAATCCAGGCCGTGCTGCATGACCACCACGTCGGCGGCATGTTCGCTCAACGGCCAGGCCTGCTCCTCGCAGACGATTTCCACCCCGGGCAACGGCGCCCCCAGGCGCACGTTGCGCTGGACTTGCGGTGCCGACGGCGGCGTTTGCGCCGAAGGGCCGTAGTGCACCAGATAGCCGCCGAAGAACCGGCCCAACTCGTCTTCGAGCATGCGCCGTTCTTCTTCCAGCAAAAATTGCCCGACAGGGCCGGACAGCCATTCACGGGCGGCGCTGATCAACGCCAGCCAGTCAGGATCAGCCTGAGCGAACGCTTCATCGGTCATTGCATTCTCCAACGCGTCAGGAAGTTCTAAGATGCGCCTTTGTTTTCCGCTTGGCGAATTCCACGATGATACAGATCAGTGCCCTGCCCGCATTCACCGATAACTACATCTGGTTGTTACAGGACCACGCCACCCTGCGCTGCGCCGTGGTCGACCCAGGTGACGCCGCTCCGGTGCAGGCCTGGCTCGAGACCCATCCGGGCTGGGTCCTGAGCGACATCTTGATCACCCACCATCACCATGATCATGTCGGCGGCGTCCAGGCGCTGAAGAATGCGACGAACGCCACCGTCTACGGCCCGGCCAGCGAAAACATCCCGGCGCGGGACAAGGCCCTGCATGACAACGACAAGGTCAGCGTGCTCGGCTGGGACTTCGATGTCTATGCCGTGCCTGGCCATACCCTCGGGCACATTGCCTACTACCACCATGGCCTGTTGTTCTGTGGCGACACCCTGTTCGCCGCCGGTTGCGGCCGGCTCTTCGAAGGCACGCCTGCGCAAATGCACCATTCGCTCAGTCGCCTCGCCGCCCTGCCTGAAGATACGCTGGTCTACTGCACCCATGAATATACCCTCAGCAACCTGAAGTTCGCCGCCGCCGTGGAGCCCGGCAATCCGGACGTCGCTGCCCGCCTGGAAAAAGTCAGCCGGCAACGCAACGAAGGCATCATGACCCTGCCCTCGACCCTGGCCCTGGAAAAACTCACCAATCCGTTCCTGCGCACGACTGAAACATCCGTTAAACAAAAAGCAGACGAACGGAACGGCCAGCGAAACCAGACGCCGAGTGAGGTTTTTGCGGCCTTGAGGGCTTGGAAAGATACGTTCTAAGGCAGCTATCGATTGATACAAAAATTCTGAAAGGTTGACCTGTTGGGGTGCGCTTCCTAGAATCGGCCGACATTTTTGCCCGGAACTTACTTCCAGCCAATGTCGTCATCCATACGCAGGTCCGTCCAGTCAGACACATTGACCCGCTTGGCTCAAGCCATCGCGGTGGCTGTGTCCGCCACCTTGGCGGGCTGCCAGAGCACGAGCCAGCTGCCGCAGACCGACGCGGCACACACACCGAATATCGCCGCTCGCGCCAAACAGAAGCCGGTATGGCTCACCGAGAAACCCAGCCCTCAAGTCCCCCAGGACGTCTGGGAGCGCATGCGCCAGGGCTTCCAGTTGCAGGAAACGGCCGGCGTCAACCCGCGTATCGAGCAACAGCGCCTGTGGTTCGCCAGCAACCCTTCCTTCATGGAAAACGCCGGTGAGCGCGGCAGCCTGTACATCCACTACATCGTCGAACGCCTCGAAGAGCGCAACATGCCGCTGGAACTGGCGTTGCTGCCGGTGATCGAGAGTGCCTACAACCCCATGGCCTATTCCCGGGCCAACGCAGTGGGCCTGTGGCAATTCATCCCGTCCACGGGGCGTTACTTCAACTTGCGCCAGACCCGCTTCTATGACGGGCGTCGCGACATCACCGCCTCCACCACGGCCGCCCTGGACTACCTGACGCGCCTGCACGACATGTTCAACGGCGACTGGTTGCTGGCGCTGGCGGCCTACAACGCCGGCGAGGGTACGGTCAGCCGCGCCATCGAGCGCAACGAGAAGCTTGGCCTGCCCACCGACTACTGGAACCTGCCGCTGCCCAGCGAGACCCAGGCCTATGTGCCGAAGTTGCTGGCGCTGTCCCAGGTGGTGCTCTCGCCCGATGCCTATGGCGTGAACCTCAACCCGATCGCCAACGAACCCTATTTCCAGGTCGTCGAGATCAACCAGCGCATGGACCTGTCCAAGGTCGCGGCGGTGGCCAACATCGACGAAGACGAGCTGTTCCAGCTCAACCCCGCCTTCAAGCAACGCACCACCATCGACGGCCCCCAGCACCTGCTGGTGCCCACGTCCAAGGCCCAGCTGCTGACCGCCAGCCTGTCGACCATGCGCCCGGAAGAGCTGATCAGCCAGCGCGCGCTCAAGCCGGTTTTCGAATCCGCCGACGACAGCGAAGTGGAAGGTGCCAGGCGCACCTACCGCGTCAAACGCGGCGACAACCTGGCTCAGATCGCCAAGGCCAACAACGTCCAGACCAAGGACCTGCAACGCTGGAACAAGCTCAGTGGCAACAAGCTCAAGGTCGGCCAGACCCTGGTGATGCAGGACGCCAAGGCCAGCAAGGCCCGTGGCAAGCGCATCAGCACCGTGGTGGCCGCCAACAGCAAGGACCAGAAGAAGCAGACCCAATACAAGGTCAAGCAAGGTGATTCGCTGTACGTCGTCGCCAAGCGCTTCAACGTGGAAATGCAGCACCTCAAGCGCTGGAACCCGCGGATGGGCAAGGCACTCAAGCCTGGGCAGATGCTGACGGTCTACTCCCCGCACTAAGCCTCGCGGTGGCCGAGGAGCTTTTTGTGGTGAGGGGATTTATCCCCGTTGGGCTGCGAAGCAGCCCTAAAGCCAGGCACCACGGCGTTTAAGGAAGTTTGGATGGGGTCGCTTCGCAACCCAGCGGGGATGAATCCCCTCGCCACAAGTTCGGAGCTCTACCGATATCCACCACCTTACTGACACTACCCGCTGAACCCCGCCTTTTTCCTGCCGATACAAGCTGTTACTGTACAGGCCATAAAAGCCCAAGCCGCCTGGATCGGATCTCAGACTTGATACGTCCCCTCCTCTTGCTCCTGATCAGCCTGGCCTTGAGCTCTCCCGCCAGCGCAACCATCAGCGAAAGCCATGGCTATGCGCAGTTCGGCACGCTCAAGTACCCGGCCAGATTCACCCACTTCGACTGGGTCAACCCGCAAGCGCCCAAGGGCGGTGTCTTGCGAGTCATGGCATTCGGCACCTTCGATACGCTCAATCCCTACACGTTCAAGGGCAGCAGCCCGGTTTCCACGCCCAATTTCCTGCAATACGGCATCAATGAGCTGAACGAACCACTGATGGTCGGCACAGGCCAGTACGCACCGTCCGGTGATGAACCGACGTCGAGCTACGGCCTGATCGCCCAGTCGGTGGAGTACAGCGAGGACCGCAGCTGGGTGGTGTTCAACCTGCGCCCCGAAGCGCGCTTCCACGATGGCGTGCCCATCACCGCCTATGACGTGGCGTTCTCCTACAGGACCCTGCTCAAGGATGGGCACCCCCAATACCGTACCAACCTGCAGGAAGTGCTACGGGTCGACATTCTCAACCCACGGAGAATCCGCTTTGTCTTCAAGCGCGCGGGCAATCCGCTGCTGATCCTGCGCCTGGGGGAACTGCCGGTGTTGCCCCAGCATTACTGGAAAGACCGCGATTTCAAGGCGACGACCTTCGAACCGCCCCTGGGCAGCGGGCCGTATCGCATCACCAAAGTGCAACCAGGCCGCCAGCTGGTGTTCGAACGAGTCAAGGATTACTGGGGCAAGGAACTGCCGGTCAATCGCGGCAAGTACAACTACGACCGCATGGACGTGGAGTTCTATCGTGACAGCGAAGTTGCCTTCGAAGCCTTCAAGGCTGGCGAGTTCGATATCTACATCGAACACCAGGCCAAGAACTGGGCCAATGGCTATGACTTTCCGGCGATCAAGCGCGGCGACATAATCAAGGCGCAGATTCCCCACCAGATCCCGACCCAGACCCAAGGCCTGTTCATGAACACCCGGCGCGGCACGTTTGCCGAAGTCAAGGTACGTGAAGCCCTGGGGCTGATGTTTGATTTCGAGTGGACCAACCGCACCCTGTTCAGCGGCGCCTACAAGCGCACCCTCAGTTATTACCCCAACAGCGAGTTTTCCGCCACTGGCCTGCCGGTGGGCCATGAATGGCTGCTGCTCAAGCCGTACCGGGAACAATTGCCGGCCAAACTGCTCACCGAACCCTTCAGCTTGCCCAAGACCGACGGTCGCGGCATTCCCCGGGAAACCCTGCGTAAAGCCCTGGGGTTATTGAAGCAAGCCGGTTGGAACCTCAACGGCCAACGCCTGCTGAACGCCGACAGCCAGCCCCTGAGCTTCGAAATCCTGCTGGTGAACCCGAACCTGGAGCGCATCCTGCAACCCTACGTCGAGAACCTCGCCAGCATCGGCATCCAGGCCCGGCTGCGCACGGTGGACCGAGCCCAATACAAGCAGCGTCTTGACCAGTTCGACTTCGACATGATCCTGTTGACCTTGAGCCAGACCCTCAGCCCGGGTCTCGAGCAATGGCAGTACTTCCACTCCAGCCAGGTCGGGGTCAAGGGCAGCAAGAATTACTCCGGGATCGCCAACCCAGTGGTCGACCATCTGCTGGAAAAGCTGCTCGCCGCCCAGACCCGCGACGAACAGGTCGCCGCCGGCAAGGCGCTGGATCGCGTGCTGCTGTGGCAGCATTACTGCATTCCCAACTGGTATCTCAATTATCATCGCCTGGCTTATCGAAACCGGTTCGCCTTCGTCACCACGCCGCCCTACACCCTGGGCCTGAGCGCATGGTGGCTGAAATCTTCGGAGAAAGATCAATGAAGCCTTTACGCGCCCTGCTCCTGCAGGCCAGCAGCCTGTTATTCACCGGGCTGGCCTGCGCCGCGCCGCAGCATGCCGTGACCTTGTACAACGAGCCGCCGAAGTACCCGGCCAACTTCAAGCATTTCGACTACGTCAACCCGGACGCGCCCAAAGGCGGAATCTTCCGCCAGGGCGGTTTTGGGGGCTTCGACAGCCTCAACCCGTTCATCAGCAAAGGCGTGCCGGCCGATGACATCGGCTTGATCTACGACACCCTGGCCAAGCAGGGCCTGGACGAACCGTTCACCGAATATGGCCTGATCGCCGAAAAAATCGAGAAAGCCCCGGACAATGGCTGGGTGCGCTTTTACCTGCGCCCCGAAGCCCGTTTCAACGACGGCCATCCGGTACGCGCCGAAGACGTGGTCTTCAGCTTCCAGACCCTGACCAAGGACGGCGCGCCGATGTTTCGCGGCTATTACAACGACGTCGCCGACGTCATCGCCGAAGACCCGCTCAAGGTTTTGTTCAAGTTCAAGCACATCAATAATCGTGAACTGCCGTTGATTCTCGGCCAACTGCCGGTATTGCCGAAACACTGGTGGGCCGAGCGCGACTTCAGCAAGGGCAATCTGGAGATCCCCCTGGGCAGCGGCCCCTACAAAGTCGCTGAAGTGAAGGCCGGACGCTCGATCCGTTATGAGCGAGTGAAGGACTATTGGGGCAAGGACCTGCCGGTCAATCGCGGCTTTTATAATTTCGACGTACTGGCGACCGACTACTACCGCGACAACACCGTCGCGGTCGAGGCCTTGAAAGCCGGGCAGTTTGATTTCTGGCTGGAAATGACCGCCAAGAACTGGGCCAACGCCTACAACATCCCGGCCGTGACCGAAGGCCGATTGATCAAGGAACAGATCCCCAACGGCAACCCCACCGGCATGCAGGGTTTTGTCTACAACCTGCGCCGGCCGATCTTCCAGGACGTACGGGTGCGCAAGGCCTTGAGCCTGTTGTTGGACTTCGAGTGGACCAACAAGCAGCTATTCAACGGCGCCTACGCCCGCACCCGCAGCTATTTCGAGAATTCGGAGATGGCCGCCACCGGGCTGCCCGGCGAAGACGAGTTGAAGATCCTCGAACCCCTGCGCGGCAAGATTCCCGAACAGGTCTTCACCGACGCCTTCCAGCCGTCGATGTGTGACGGCAGCGGCATGATCCGCGACCAGCAGCGCAAGGCCTACCAATTGCTGCAAGAGGCCGGCTGGCGCATCGTCGACGACAAGATGGTCGATGCCCAAGGCAAACCGGTGGTGCTGGAGTTTTTGCTGGCCCAGACCGAGTTCGAGCGGATACTGCTGCCGTTCAAGCGCAACCTGAGCGACCTGGGCATCGAGCTGATCATCCGTCGGGTCGACGTCTCCCAATTCGTCAACCGTGTACGCTCCCGGGACTTTGACCTGGTGGTGGGCAGCTTCCCGCAATCCAGCTCACCGGGTAACGAACAACGCGAGTTCTGGATGTCGGCCGCCGCCGACAAACCCGGCAGCCGCAACACCATGGGCCTGAAGGATCCAGCCGTTGACCAGTTGGTGGAACAACTGATCAACGCCGATTCACGCAAGAGCCTGGTAGCTCACGCCCGGGCGCTGGATCGGGTTTTGCAATGGGGCTACTACGTGATCCCGAACTGGCACATCAAGACCTGGCGCGTGGCCTACTGGAACCACATCGGCCATCCGAAAATCACGCCGACCTATGACATCGGCACCACCACCTGGTGGGTCAAGCCGGAGGTCAAGCCGGCCGATGAAGTAGAGAAGCAGGTCATCGAGCAGCAAATCGCCGCCCCTGCGAGCGTGGAGTAACGAAATGCTGGCTTACATTTTTCGGCGACTGCTGCTGATCATCCCGACCCTGTTCGGCATTCTGCTGATCAACTTCGTCATCATCCAGGCCGCGCCCGGCGGGCCGGTGGAGCAGATGATCGCCAAGCTCGAAGGTTTCGAAGGCGCCACCAGCCGCATTGCCGGCGGCGGTGCCGAAGTGTCGGTGGCCGGTTCCTCCTACCGCGGCGCCCAAGGCCTGGACCCGGCGCTGGTCAAGGAAATCGAGCGTATGTACGGCTTTGACAAGTCGGCACCCGAACGCCTGTGGATCATGATCAAGAACTACGCCCACCTGGACTTCGGCGACAGTTTCTTCCGCGACGCCAAAGTCATCGACCTGATCAAGGAAAAGATGCCGGTGTCCATCTCCCTCGGGTTGTGGAGCACGCTGATCATGTACCTGGTGTCGATCCCGCTGGGGATCGCCAAGGCCACGCGGCACGGCAGCCATTTCGACGTCTGGACCAGCTCGGCCATCATCGTCGGCTACGCGATCCCGTCGTTCCTGTTCGCCATCCTGCTGATCGTGGTGTTTGCCGGCGGCAGCTATTTCGACTGGTTCCCCTTGCGCGGACTGACCTCCAACAACTTCGACGAATTGAGCATGGGCGGCAAGATCCTCGATTACTTCTGGCACCTGGCCTTGCCCGTGACCGCGCTGGTGATCGGTAACTTCGCCACCATGACCCTGCTGACCAAGAACAGTTTCCTCGACGAAATCAACAAGCAATACGTGGTCACCGCCAAGGCCAAGGGCCTGACCCGCCACCGGGTGCTCTATGGCCACGTCTTTCGCAACGCCATGCTGCTGGTGATCGCCGGTTTCCCTTCGGCATTCATCGGGATCTTCTTTACCGGCTCCCTGCTGGTGGAAGTGATCTTCTCCCTCGACGGCCTGGGCCTGATGAGTTTCGAAGCGGCGATCAACCGCGACTACCCGGTGGTGTTCGGCACCCTATTCATCTTCACCTTGCTGGGACTGGTGGTGAAACTGATCGGCGATTTGACCTACACCTTTGTCGATCCGCGCATCGACTTCGAAAGCCGGGAGCATTGAGATGAACCTGTCCCCTCTCAATCGCCGCCGCTTCGAACTGTTCAAGGCCAACAAGCGTGGCTGGTGGTCGCTGTGGCTGTTCCTGATCCTGTTCGGGCTGAGCCTGGGCGCCGAGTTGATCGCCAACGACAAGCCGCTGGTGGTGCATTACGACGACGGCTGGTACTTCCCGGCCGTCAAGCGCTACCCGGAAACCACGTTCGGCGGCGAATTCCCGCTGGAAGCCAACTACAAGAGCCCGTACATCCGTGAACTGCTGGCGGCCAAGAACGCCTGGGTGCTGTGGGCACCGATTCCGTTCAGCTACCAGAGCATCAACTACGACCTGAAGGTCCCGGCCCCGGCACCGCCCTCTTCCGTGAACTGGCTGGGCACCGATGACCAGGGCCGCGATGTCCTGGCCCGGGTCATCTATGGCTTCCGCATCTCGGTACTGTTTGCCCTGACGCTGACCGTGCTCAGCTCGATCATCGGCGTGATCGCCGGCGCCCTGCAGGGCTTCTATGGCGGCTGGGTGGACCTGGCTGGCCAACGCTTCCTGGAAATCTGGTCCGGGCTGCCGGTGCTGTACCTGCTGATCATCCTGGCCAGTTTCGTCCAGCCCAACTTCTGGTGGCTGCTGGGCATCATGCTGCTGTTTTCCTGGATGAGCCTGGTGGATGTGGTCCGTGCCGAATTCCTGCGCGGGCGCAACCTGGAATACGTCCGCGCGGCGCGGGCACTGGGCATGCAGAACGGCGCGATCATGTTCCGTCACATCCTGCCCAACGCCATGGTCTCGACCATGACGTTCATGCCGTTCATCCTCACCGGCGCCATTGGCACCCTCACCGCCCTGGATTTCCTCGGCTTTGGCCTGCCGCCCGGCGCACCGTCCCTGGGGGAGCTGGTGGCCCAGGGCAAATCCAACCTCCAGGCGCCATGGCTGGGCATCAGCGCGTTCGCCGTGCTGGCCGTGATGCTGAGCCTGCTGGTGTTCATCGGCGAGTCCGCTCGCGATGCCTTCGATCCGAGGAAATGAAATGAACCAGGATAATCTGATCGAAGTGCGTGACCTGGCGGTGGAGTTCATTGTTGGCGAACGCCGCCAACGTGTGGTCGAGGGGGTCAGTTTCGATATCAAGCGCGGCGAAACCCTGGCCCTGGTGGGTGAAAGCGGCTCGGGCAAATCAGTCACCGCCCACTCGATCCTGCGGTTGCTGCCCTACCCGCTGGCCCATCACCCCACCGGGACCATCCAGTATGCCGGCCAGAATTTGCTGGGCTTGAAGGAAAAAACCATCCGTCATATCCGCGGCAACCGGATCGCGATGATTTTCCAGGAGCCGATGACATCCCTCAACCCGCTGCACTCCATTGAAAAACAGATCAATGAAGTGCTCGGCATCCACAAGGGCCTGAGCGGCAAGGTCGCGACCCACCGGACCCTCGAGTTGCTGGAACTGGTCGGCATTCCCGAGCCCCACAAGCGCCTCAAAGCCCTGCCCCACGAGCTGTCCGGCGGCCAGCGCCAGCGGGTGATGATCGCCATGGCCCTGGCCAACGAGCCGGAACTGCTGATCGCCGACGAGCCGACCACCGCGCTGGATGTCACCGTCCAGCTGAAAATCCTCGAATTACTCAAGCAATTGCAGGCGCGATTGGGCATGTCGCTGCTGCTGATCAGCCACGATTTGAACCTGGTGCGAAGAATTGCGCATCGCGTATGTGTCATGCAGCGCGGTTGCATCGTCGAACAGGCATCGTGCGAAGAGTTGTTCCGCGCACCGCAGCATCCGTACACTCGGGAACTGCTGGGCGCCGAACCCAGCGGCACCCCGGCGAGTAACGTCGTCGGCCCGCCGCTGTTGCAGGTCGAGGACCTGAAAGTCTGGTTCCCGATCAAGAAAGGCCTGTTCAAGCGCACGGTAGACTACATCAAGGCCGTGGACGGTATCCGCTTCAGCCTGCCCCAGGGCCAGACCCTGGGTATCGTCGGCGAAAGCGGTTCCGGCAAATCCACCCTGGGGCTGGCAATCCTGCGATTGATCGGCAGCCAGGGCGGGATCCGCTTCGAAGGCAAGCAGCTGGACAGCCTGACGCAGCAACAAGTCCGGCCGCTACGCCGGGAGATGCAAGTGGTGTTTCAGGACCCGTTTGGCAGCCTGAGCCCACGGATGTGTGTAAGCCAGATCGTCGGCGAAGGCCTGCGGATCCACAAGATCGGCACCGAAGCCGAACAGGAACAAGCGATAATCGCGGCATTGAAGGAGGTAGGCCTGGACCCGGAAACCCGGAACCGCTACCCCCATGAATTTTCCGGAGGGCAACGGCAGCGTATCGCCATTGCCCGGGCCCTGGTGCTCAAGCCGGCGTTGATTCTGCTGGATGAACCGACGTCGGCCCTGGACCGTACCGTGCAACGCCAAGTGGTGGAGCTGTTGCGGTCGTTGCAAACCAAGTACAACCTGACGTACCTGTTTATCAGCCATGACCTGGCTGTCGTCAAAGCGCTGAGCCACCAGTTGATGGTGGTCAAGCATGGCCAAGTGGTCGAACAAGGTGATGCCCGCAGCATATTCGCCGCGCCGCAGCACCCCTATACACAGCAGTTGCTGGAGGCCGCCTTCCTGGCCCCAACAACTGCCGAATAACCTGAAAGAGGAGCAACACATGGGTTTTCTCGCCGGTAAGCGCGTACTGATCGTCGGTGTCGCCAGCAAGCTGTCCATCGCATCCGGCATCGCCGCCGCCATGCATCGCGAGGGCGCTGAGCTTGCCTTCACTTATCAGAACGACAAACTCAAGGGTCGTGTCGAAGAATTCGCACAAGGCTGGGGCTCGAGCCCTGAGCTGTGCTTCCCGTGCGACGTGGCCAGCGACGAAGAAATCGCCAAGGTCTTCGAAGAACTGAGCAAGAAGTGGGATGGCCTGGACTGCATCGTGCACTCCGTGGGCTTCGCCCCGGGCGACCAACTGGACGGCGACTTCACCGAAGCCACCACCCGCGAAGGTTTCCGCATTGCCCACGACATCAGCGCCTACAGCTTCGTGGCCCTGGCCAAGGCCGGTCGCGAAATGATGAAAGGCCGCAACGGCAGCCTGCTGACCCTGTCGTACCTGGGCGCCGAGCGCACCATGCCGAACTACAACGTCATGGGCATGGCCAAGGCCTCCCTGGAAGCCGGCGTACGTTACCTGGCCGGCTCCCTGGGCCCGGACGGCACCCGCGTCAACTGCGTATCGGCAGGTCCGATCCGCACCCTCGCCGCTTCCGGCATCAAGAACTTCCGCAAGATGCTGGCCGCCAACGAAGCGCAGACCCCGCTGCGTCGCAACGTCACCATCGAAGAAGTCGGCAACGCCGGCGCCTTCCTGTGCTCGGACCTGGCGTCGGGCATCAGCGGTGAAATCATGTACGTGGACGGCGGCTTCAACACCACCGCCATGGGTAGCCTCGAAGAGTAATCTTCACCCGCGCCACGCGTAAAAAAACGCCGCTCGTCCTGGAAAGGCCAAGCGGCGTTTTTTATTGCCGATTGTCTGATTACACCGCAATACCTTGTGGGAGCGAGCTTGCTCGCGATGGCGGTGAGTCTGCTGGCATTGATATGAATGTACCGACGCCTTCGCGAGCAAGCTCCCACCCCGGGAATTGGGCACGGCGTGGGTTAAGGGAATGCCTCGAATCAGTGTCAATTTCAAGAGCAAACGGGTTGGTCGACCGGGATGCTTTTGTGCTTTTGTGCTTTTGTGCTTTTGTGCTTTTGTGCTTTTGTGCTTTTGTGCTTTTGTGCTTTTG
>NZ_FMTR01000023.1:75654-89561 GCF_900100135.1 Pseudomonas sp. NFACC05-1
TGCTTTTGTGCTTTTGTGCTTTTGTGCTTTTGTGCTTTTGTGCTTTTGTGCTTTTGTGCTTTTGTGCTTTTGAGCTTTTGAGCTTTTGAGCTTTTGAGCTTTTGTGGCGAGGGAGCTTGCTCCCGCTGGGTTGCGTAGCAGCCCCTCTCAAGCCCACCCAATCAACCTGATCCACCGCGTCGCCGGGTTCTAGGGCCGCTGCGCGGCCCAGCGGGAGCAAGCTCCCTCGCCACGGGGGATTGGGCATGGCGCGGGTTAAGGGAATGCCTCGAATCAGTTTCAATTTCAAGAGCAAATCGGTTGATCGACCGGGATGCTTTTGAGCTTTTGTGGCGAGGGAGCTTGCTCCCGCTGGGCTGCGCAGCAGCCCCTCTCAAGCTCACTCAATCAACCTGATCCACCGCGTCGCCGGGCTCCAGGGCCGCTGCGCGCCCCAGCGGGAGCAAGCTCCCTCGCCACGGGGAATTCGGCACGGCGTGGGTTAAGGGAATGCCTCGAGTCAGTGTCAGTCTCAAGAGCAAATCGGTTGATCGACCGGAATGCTTTTGTGGCGAGGGAGCTTGCTCCCGCTGGGCTGCGCAGCAGCCCCTCTCAAGCTCACTCAATCAACCTGATCCACCGCGTCGCCGGGCTCCAGGGCCGCTGCGTGCCCCAGCGGGAGCAAGCTCCCTCGCCATTGAATGAGGGGTGAGTCTCGGTTCTTCGACCAACATAAATCCCTGTGTGATCGGGGGTTGGCTTGTGCTAGCTGCGTAGCGCCTGTTTCTGCGCATACATCGCCGCGTCCGCGTCAGCCAATAGATTGTCGATCAACTGATGACGCTGGGCGTCGTACTCGATCTGGCCGACGCTGAAACGAATGTCATAGCCACGCTGCAACATCGCATTGCGCTCATCGAGGATTTCCTTGAGGCGCGCCATGATTGCCGCTATCTCGACATGGGAAGAACCGGTGAGCAACGCCACGAACTCATCACCGCCCAGGCGACCGATCACGTCACTTTCGCGAAAGGCGATACGCAGCACATCGGCGAAGGTTTTCAGCGCGTTGTCGCCCTCGGCGTGGCCATAACGGTCGTTGATCGGCTTGAAGTCGTTGAGATCGAAAAACAGCAACGTCGCCGGTCGCGACAAGCGATCACACACATTCAGCGCATGCTGGGCCAACGTCCTGAAGCCCCGTCGATTGGATAGCAGCGTGAGCTCGTCCATGCTCGCCATCTGCACCGCGACCATTTCCTGTTCGGCCATGCGCGCCAAGTCGCGCAGCAGTTCGCGCTCCTCATCATTGAGTTTGCGCGGCCGGGTGTCGAGCAGGCACAACGTACCGAGTTTGCTACCGTCCTCCAGCCCCAGCGGATGCCCGGCGTAGAAACGAATGCCAGGCTTGTCCGTGACCAAGGGATTGTCGTGAAAGCGCTCGTCCTGCTCCGCGTCGCAGATTTCCAGGATCTGATCCTGCAAGATCGCATGCCCGCAAAAGGAAACTTCCCGCGGGGTTTCGCTGGCGTCCAGGCCGGCGCTGGACTTGAACCACTGCCGGTTGGCGTCCACCAGGGACACCAGGGCGATGGGCACGTCAAACAGACGTCGGGCAAGACGGGTCAGGCGGTCAAACCGTTCTTCAGGTGCGGTATCAAGCAGCTTGAGCGAGTGCAGATTTTTGAGGCGAGCGGCTTCGTCGTCCGGTTTGCGTGGCGCAAGCATCGGAAACTCCATTGGCAGGACTTCATGAAGTCTAGCCCAGGACCCCAGCCCTTCAAACCGAACGGGCTAAATCCGACGGGCATTTGCCGGTCAGGACTAATACACTGCCACTCAAGTTCAAGACGAGGACGCTGACTGATGAAGCACGCCCCCCATGACGACGCCCCACGCTTCTGGCGCGACGCGGCCCTGCCCTTCATCGAAGCCCGGGCCATCGGCGATGGGCGCAAGGTCTGCTATTCGCGCCACTCCCATGACCACTTTTCCATCGGCGCGATCACCGCTGGGCGCAGCACCTACCTTCACGAACGATCGAAATTCCAGGTGGAAAGTGGCACGGTGGTGCTGATGAACCCGGGCGACGTTCACGCGTGCAACCCAATCGACGATCAGCCTTGGTCCTACGTGATGTTGTACGTCGACACCCAATGGCTCAGAGACTTGCAGCGCCGTGTCGGCTTTGACGAAAGCCTGGATTTCCAGGGTTTCGCCACCACCCACAGCCGCGACGTGGAACTGTTTACCGCGTTGGAAAAACTGTATGGACAATTGGTAGACGAGCAACTCGACGCTGGCGACAAGCACGCCGCCGCCGAGGCATTTTTCATTGACCTGCAACAACGGCTCAACCCTGCCGGTCGCCCGGATCGTGGCAGCCATCCGAGCCTGATGCGTGCGGCACAGTTTATCCACGACCATTGCAGCGAAGCCTTGAAGCTGGAAGACATCTGCACCGCCGCGCAACTGTCGCCGTCCTACCTGAGCCGAGCCTTCAAGCGCCATTACGGGATGACGCCCCACGCCTTCCTGGTCAACCGCCGAATCCAGTTTGCCCGGCGCCAATTGCGCGAAGGCAAGTTGATCGCCGACGTGGCGCTGGACAGCGGGTTTGCCGACCAGGCGCATTTCCAGCGTGCCTTCAAGCAACACCTGGCGGCCACGCCCGGCCAGTATCGCGGTTGAACTTCTCCTGTTTTGTGGTGAGGGGATTTATTCCTGCTCGCCCCGGCAATATCGCAGTTGAGCTTCTCCTGTTTTTGTGGCGAGGGGATTTATCCCCGCTCGGCTGCGCAGCAGTCGTAAACCGGCCACGCGGTTCGCCTGTTGTAGCGCGGTGCCTGGTTTTTGGGGCTGCTTCGCAGCCCAACGGGGATAAATCCCCTCGCCACAACGGTGTTCCAACCGAAACCGTGGGTTTGGCTCAAGGCAGCAGCAGATACACCGCACTGGCCACCAATAACACCGCCATCGTCCGATTGAACAGGCGCATGGTCGCCGGATTACCCAGCCAGCTGCGCAGAAAACTCCCGGCGTAAGCCCAGCAGCCCACCGAGACGTAGCAGATCACCAGGTAGATCGCCGCAAACTGCCACACCAGCCGCGCCTCGCCATCGGCCACGAATGCCCCCATTCCCGCCACGCAGGCCAGCCACGCCTTGGGGTTGAGCCATTGCATCAACGCGCCATAGAACATCGAAGGCGCCCGTCCCTCGTCCTCGCCTCCCAGGTGCCCGTTATCCATCACCAGTTTCCAGGCCATGAACAACAGGAACGCCACGCCGCCCAGTTGCACCACCCGTGTGAGGCCAGGCCAGCGTTGCAACACTTCATGCAATCCCAACCCCATCAGCACCAGCAGCAAGACAAACCCCAGGGCTGCACCGCCCACATGGCGCAACGTCGCACGAAACCCGTACCGCGCCCCGGAGCTGAGGGCGACGATATTGACCGGGCCAGGGGTAATGGAGGCGACCAGGGCAAACGCCGCCATGGAAAGAATCAAACTCATCGCATACCTTCTTTGTATCTGTGAGGGGACGATCAAGGTAAATTGCCAATCGCAGGCGGTATTGAACAAAACTGCCCAAGGGGGCTACCCATCAGCCCTTCACAAAAACAATACTGTGCGGCTCATTCATCCAGGCGTGTTCTATGTCCATTGCGGTAGTGCGGTTTATTGGCTTCATCCTCGGTATTTTCCTGATCACCCTGGCTGCCAGCATGGCAATCCCGCTTTTGACGCTGGTGATATACGAGCGCAACGATGACCTCTCGGCGTTTTTGTGGTCGAGCCTGATCACCTTCGTCTGCGGCATCGCGTTAGTGGCGCGTGGTCGGCCAGCACACACCCAGATGCGCCCGCGGGACATGTACCTGTTGACCACCGCCAGTTGGGTCATCGTTTGCAGCTTCGCCGCCCTGCCCATGGTGTTCATCCAGCACATCAGCTACACCGATGCCTTTTTCGAGACCATGTCGGGCATCACCACCACCGGCTCGACCATCCTTACCGGCCTGGACACGGCCTCTCCCGGCCTGTTGATCTGGCGCTCGATGTTGCAGTGGCTCGGCGGGATCGGCTTCATCGGCATGGCGGTGGCGATCCTGCCATTGCTGCGGGTCGGTGGCATGCGGCTGTTCCAGACCGAGTCGTCGGACTGGTCGGAAAAAGTCACACCGCGTTCCCATGTCGCGGCAAATTACATCCTGTTGATCTACATAGGATTGAGCGCTCTGGCGGCCCTGGCCTTGTGGCTGGCCGGCATGACGCCTTTCGAGGCGATCAATCATGCAATGTCGATGATCTCTACGGGGGGGTTTTCCACATCGGATTCATCCCTGGCGCACTGGCCCCAACCGGCCATTCACTGGGTGTCGGTGGTCGTCATGATGGCAGGCGCGCTGCCCTTCACTTTGTACGTCGCCACCTTGCGCGGCCACAAACGCGCGTTGCTCAAGGACCAGCAAGTCAAGGGATTCGTCGGATTCCTGGTCATCACCTGGCTCATCGTGGGGACCTGGCTGAGCCTGAACAGCGACTACAGCTGGTGGGATGCGGTCCGTATCGTGGCCGTCAACGTGACGTCGGTGGTCACCACCACGGGCGTGGCGCTGGGCGACTACACCCTATGGGGCAGCTTTGCCTTGCTGCTGTTCTTCTATTTGACGTTCGTTGGCGGTTGCTCGGGATCGACGGCCGGCGGACTGAAGATCTTCCGCTTCCAGGTAGCCGGCGAGTTATTGATGGGCAGCCTGAAACAACTGATCCATCCCCGGGCGGTGATCCAGAAAAAATACAACGATCACCCCATCGACGAAGAGATCGTCCGCTCGCTGCTGACCTTCTCGTTCTTCTTCACCATCACCATTGGCGCTATCGCCCTGGGGCTGGCGCTGATCGGTCTGGACTGGACCACCGCCCTGACCGGCGCGGCCACCGCCGTGTGCAACGTGGGGCCCGGGCTGGGCACGATCATCGGGCCCGCCGGCAACTTCTCGACCTTGCCGGATGCGGCGAAGTGGCTGCTGACCATAGGCATGCTGCTAGGTCGGCTGGAAATCCTGACGGTACTGGTGTTGTTCACGCCGGTGTTCTGGAAGTATTGAAGACATCGGGCACAAGACAAAAAAAACCGCGATGCCCTGAACAGGCGTCGCGGCTTTTTTTTCAAGCGATCAGCGGTCGTTCTTGATCGAAGAGCTGGTCGCGTTGGTCAGGCCCTTGGTGTTGTGGGTACCTGGTGTAGCGGTGGAAATCGCCGATGCCTTGGTCAGGCCACGGGTATCACGGTCCTTGGCGATGGTCGAAGTCAGCGAGGACTTGCTGGTGCGATCGGTACGGGTGGTGCCGGTGTGCTTGCCGCTCAGACCATGATCGCGGGTACGGGTACCGGTGTGGTCGCTAGCCAATCCTTTGCCAAGGCCGCTGGAATCACCAGACTTGTCATGGCCCTGGCCTCCGCCGATGCCACCACCGTGGCCGCCGCCATTTCCTCCACCGTGACCGCCACCCCCACCATTGCCACCACCACCGCCGCCATTGCCTGCGGCATAGCTCGAACCGATAGGCGACAACTCAGCAGGCAGCAAGGCCGAGGCACCGAACGCCAAGGCACAGACAGCAACGGCGATGAGAGATTTCTTATGTTTGGACATGATGTCTCCGAAAGACAAAAACAACGGTTGAACCTTTAAGACTCTCAGGTTCAATTTTTGTTCGTGACCGTCCGACCAAGTGAGCGGAAATTCACTGTCGATTTTTCGGTGGAGTCGTTCCAGGCACGGTTCTATGCTCAGGCCCATGAACCTACACGACTCGCTGCTCCCGCCCCATGCCGAGATGGTCCGCGCCATGCTCGAACGAGACACCGCCTACGAGGGGGTGTTCTTCACTGCGGTCAAGACCACCGGTATTTTCTGTCGCCCCAGTTGCACCGCGCGCAAGCCGAAACCGGAGAACGTGGAGTTCTTCGCCCATGCCGACGAAGCCATGTCGGCCGGTTACCGGGCCTGCCTGCGCTGCAAGCCCCTGGACGCCGCCGCCATCGCGCCAGACTGGATCCAGGCCCTGCTCAAAACCGTGGACGCCGAACCCGACCTGCGCTGGACCGATGCCTTGTTGCTGGAACAAGGTATCGAGCCACTGAAATTGCGCCGCTGGTTCAAGCAACATTTCGGCATGACCTTTCACGCCTATCTGCGCACCCGCCGCCTGGGCATCGCCTTGGGCGGCATCAAGGACGGCAACTCCATCGACAACGCCGCATTCGACTCCGGTTATGAGTCATTGAGCGGTTTTCGTGACGCCTTCGTGAAATCCTTTCACATCACGCCGGGCCGCGCAGCCCTCAGCGAACCTTTGCTGTTCACCCGCCTGACCACACCGTTGGGCCCCATGCTGGCCATGGCCGAACGACGAGGCCTGGTGCTGCTGGAATTCCTCGACCGCCCGGCCCTGACCAAGGAGCTGGAAGAGCTGCAGCTACGCTACGGCTACACGGTTGCGCCGGGGCACAACGCTCATTTGCAACAGATCGAAACCGAACTGGCCGAATATTTCGCCGGCAAGCTCACGGCATTCAACGTTCCGCTGCACATGCCGGGCAGCGCCTTCGCCGTACGGGTCTGGGCTGAACTGCAAAAGATTCCCTACGGCGAAACCCGCAGCTACGGCGGCATCGCCACGGCGCTGGGCAGCCCGGGCGCCAGCCGCGCCGTGGGCCTGGCCAACGGGCAGAATCGCTTGGCCATCGTCATTCCCTGCCATCGAGTGATCGGTGCGGATGGCTCGTTGACCGGCTATGGTGGCGGACAGCCGCGCAAGGCATTTCTGCTACGGCTGGAGAAAGCCGCGGTGCAGGTTTCGCTGCCCCTGGCGTTTTGAGCGCCCCGGAGAACAAATACCCGATGCCTGTGCCCTACCACGACGCCAGCGCGTTGCTGGCAAGTCTCGACGAAGACTGGCGACGTCACGTCGAGGCGATCGGCCCTTGCCTGCTGCAACCCAAGCCGGCCCGCGATCCCTATGAAGCCTTGGTGCGGGCGATTGCCTACCAGCAACTGCACGCCAAGGCTGGCGATGCCATCCTCGGTCGGCTGCTGGCGTTGTTCCCGGCGCAGACATTCCCCCATCCCCGGCAGATCCTGGCGACAGACGTTGCGCAGTTGCGCGGCTGCGGGTTTTCAGCCAGCAAGATCGCGACGATCCAGGGCATCGCCCAGGCGACGCTGGACGGAGTCGTGCCGGATTACGCCACAGCGCGGGCGATGGAGGATGAAGCGTTGATCGAACGCCTGGTCAGCTTGCGCGGCGTCGGGCGTTGGACCGTGGAAATGCTACTGATCTACAGCCTGGAACGCCCCGACATCCTGCCGGCCGATGACTTTGGCGTACGCGAAGGTTATCGACGGCTAAAGGGGTTGGAACGACAGCCCAGCCGCAAGCAGATGATTGAGATCGGCCTGGCGTGGAGCCCTTATCGGACGGTGGCGGCGTGGTATTTGTGGCGAGTGCCCGGTCGTTAGACCGTGTCTTCGTTCATCGCGAGCTTGCTCGCGATAGCGTCCGCATGTCAGCCATGCGTTTCACTGCCCAGAACATCGGGCCGCCCAGGCTGTCCAGAGTCATTACAGTCCCCAATCGGAGGTTCCCATGCAGCTCGAAGGATCCTGCCACTGCGGCGCCGTGTCGTTCACCCTCGACAGCGCCCACCCCTACCCTTATCAGCGCTGCTACTGCTCGATCTGCCGCAAGACCCAGGGCGGCGGCGGTTTTGCGATCAACCTGGGGGGCGATGCCCAGAGCCTGAAGGTGCGCGGTCGCAAGCACATCTCGATCTACCACGCACGACTCAAGGACGAAGGCGATAAACGCGCCCACCGCAGCAGTGCCGAACGGCATTTCTGTTCCTTGTGCGGTTCGGGGCTATGGCTGTTCAGCCCCGAATGGCCGGAGCTGGTTCACCCCTTTGCCTCGGCCATCGACACACCGCTGCCGGTACCGCCGGAGCACACCCACCTGATGCTGGGTTCCAGGGCGTCGTGGGTGGAAGTCGAGGCGCATCCGGACGACCGGCAGTTCGAGGTTTATCCCGAGGAGTCCATTGCCCAGTGGCACGAGCGCCTGGGGCTGGTCACTTAGAGATGCAGTGCTGCATAAGGCCCCATCGCGAGCAAGCTCCCACATTGGACTTGGGAAATTCACAAATCCCCTGCGGAAGCGAGCTTGCTCGCGAGGACGTCAGGAGCGGCATCTCTGCACTATCCCTCTGAACTATCCCTCTGACGAGCCGGCACACCACTGTGGAAACGAAACTCCACATCCGGCGATTCGATCAGCTCCCGCTCGGCCTCACGAACCTTGTCGATCACCTGGGCAATGTCCTTGGCGTCACCGTACTGGTAAGCCAGTTTCAGGTAGCCCTGGAAATGCCGGGCTTCGCTTTTCAGCAAACCGAAATAGAACTTGCCCAGTTCTTCATCCAGATGCGGCACCAAGGCCTCGAAACGCTCGCAACTGCGGGCCTCGATGAAGGCGCCAACCACCAGGGTGTCCACCAGCTTGACCGGTTCGTGGCTGCGTACCACCTTGCGCAGCCCCGAGGCATAACGCCCGGCGGAGAGCTGACGCAAACCGATCTTGCGCTTTTTCATCAAGCGCATGACCTGCTCGTGATGCACCAGCTCTTCCCGGGCCAGGCGCGACATCAGATTGATCAGGTCGACGTGGGAATGGTATTTGGCGATCAGGCTCAGGGCAGTGCTGGCCGCCTTGAACTCGCAATTCTTGTGGTCGATCAGCAACGTTTCCTGGTCAGCCAACGCGGCCTGGACCCAGGCATCGGGGGTGCGGCAACCAAGGAATTCGTGAATTTCGGGAAGATTCATGGGGCTCACGGGAAAGGTAGTCGAGCGAAGGGCGCCGATTATACCGGCCTGCCCCCAGACCACCAGCCACCGCCGTTGATATGCATCAAGTCAAAGACTCACCTACAGCAACTAGACTGCCCCACAACAACTATAGTTGAGCAACGCCAGCCTTTTCATTGCAGGAGAACGCCGATCATGCAAGCCATTCGCAGCATCCTGGTGGTTATTGAGCCCGAACATTCGGAAAGCCTGGCGCTCAAGCGCGCCAAACTGATCGCCGGAGTGACCCAGGCCCACCTGCACCTGCTGGTGTGTGACAAAAAGCATGACCATGCCGGCCTGCTCAGCGTGCTCAAGGCCGCACTGCTGGCCGACGGCTACAGCGTCACCACCGAGCAGGCCTGGAACGAAAGCCTCCACGACACCATCATCGACGTGCAGCAGGCGGAAGGTTGCGGCCTGGTGATCAAGCAGCACTTCCCCGACAGCCCGCTGAAAAAAGCCCTGCTGACCCCGGCGGACTGGAAACTGCTCCGCCACTGCCCAACCCCGGTACTGCTGGTGAAAACCGCCGGCTCCTGGAAAGACAAGGTGATCCTGGCCGCCGTCGACGTTGGCAATGCCGACGGCGAGCATCGCCACCTGCACTCCACCATCATAGATCATGGCTATGACATCGCCCTCCTCGCCAAGGCCCACTTGCACGTGATCAGTGCCCACCCCACACCGATGCTTTCGTCCGCCGACCCGACGTTCCAGCTCAAGGAAACCATCGAGGCCCGCTATCGCGAACAATGCCGGGCGTTCCAGGCCGAGTTCGACATCGACGACCAGCATCTGCACATCGAAGAAGGCCCAGCGGACGTATTGATTCCGTACATGGCGCGCAAGCTGCAGGCGGCGGTGACGGTGATCGGCACCGTGGCCCGTTCGGGGTTGTCCGGGGTGCTGATCGGCAACACCGCCGAGGCCGTGCTCGATACGCTGGAAAGCGATGTGCTGGTGCTCAAGCCGCAGGAGGTCGAGGACCATCTGGTGGAGTTGGCGGTCAAGGAATAAAGCGAATGGGCTTTTTGTGGCGAGGGAGCTTGCTCCCGCTGGGTTGCGAAGCGACCCTCGCTCTTGATCTTAAAAATTTCCGGGCCTGAAAAATCCAGGCGTCTGCTGCGCAGCCGAGCGGGAGCAAGCTCCCTCGCCACAAAAGCTCCCGGGCACAAAAACGCCTTTGCATAAATGGGCTGGGGAGTCAGCCGCCAATCGCATCCTTCAAGAACCCCGGCGCTATGTAGCGCTGGTAGTGGGCTTCGGACAGGAGGAAAAATTCCCGATCAATGGCGTCGCGCAGGTCTGGCAGGTCCCAGTCGCGAAACTCCGGCATCAGCACCATGCCGTAGGCTTCCAGGTTGTTGATCACCCGCGCACCCCTGGCGATCAACTGATAGGCCCAGCAATATTCCGACTGGTGCGGCACAAAGCGGATCTTGCGCGACTCCAGTTGCTGGCGCAGCAATACCGGGTCGAAAACCTCCAACTTGGCCACCATCACCTGCACCAGCAGTTGCTCGAGCCGCATCCACACCGCGCGCTTTTCGTCCTCGTTGTAGCCGTTCCAGTGAATCACTTCATGGTGGAATCGCTTGCAGCCACGGCACACCAGGTCACCGTAGACAGTGGAGCAAAGGCCGACGCAGGGGGTCTTGATGAGCTGGTTGGGCATAAGGAAACGCACACGCAAAAGCAGGACAGGCCGGCATGTTAGCCCTTTGTCTAAGATTGATCACCCCTCAAACTTCCAGGCCCAACTTACCTTTAATTTTTTTTTCCCGTAGAATCAGCCAGCCTTTTAAGGCGCCAATGTCCGTTAGAAGCTGTTTTCAAAGCGTCACGAGCACAGTCGTTCCTTCAGAGCGGTGTTGGCGAAGGGTCTTTCCAGCGGGGAAAGCCCAACGCCAACCCTCATCAGCTCCCGTTCTGCAGGCGTAAAACTTTGAAAGCAGCTTCTGTGAGGAACGTGCGGAAACTCTGGCGTGATGGCTCAAAAAGCCGTCGACGCGCATGAGTACCGTGGGTTCCTGGATGAGCGTCCCGGACACCCATTTGGGACCACTGATGAGGGTAATAACTGTGCTTGAAGCCTACCGCAAACATATCGAAGAGCGCGCAGCCCTGGGTATCGTTCCCCAGCCGCTTAACGCCGAACAAACCGCAGGCCTGATCGAGCTGCTGAAAAATCCTCCGGCTGGCGAAGAAGCTTTCCTCGTTGACCTGATCACCAATCGCGTTCCGCCTGGAGTCGACGAGGCTGCCTACGTCAAGGCCGGCTTCCTGTCCGCCCTGGCCAAGGGCCAGGCCCAATCCCCTCTGCTGGACAAGAAGCGTGCCGTTGAACTGCTCGGCACCATGCAGGGCGGCTATAACATCGTGACCCTGGTGGAACTGCTGGACGACGCCGAGCTGGCGCCGGTAGCCGCCGAAGAACTCAAGCACACCCTGCTGATGTTCGATGCCTTCCACGACGTGGCTGAAAAAGCCAAGAACGGCAACGTTCACGCCAAGGCCGTGCTGCAATCCTGGGCTGACGGCGAATGGTTCAAGAAGCGCCCGGTGCTGGCCGACAAGATCAGCCTGCGTGTGTTCAAGGTAACCGGCGAAACCAACACCGACGACCTGTCCCCTGCTCCAGACGCCTGGTCGCGTCCCGACATCCCGCTGCACGCCCTGGCCATGCTGAAAATGGCCCGTGACGGCATCGTTCCGGACGAGCAAGGCAAGACCGGCCCGATGAAGCAGATCGAAGAAATGCGCGGCCAAGGCTTCCCGATCGCCTACGTCGGTGACGTGGTCGGTACCGGTTCCTCGCGTAAATCGGCGACCAACTCGGTGCTGTGGTTCTTCGGCGACGACATTCCTTATGTGCCGAACAAGCGCGCTGGCGGTTTCTGCTTCGGCAGCAAAATCGCTCCGATCTTCTACAACACCATGGAAGATGCCGGCGCACTGCCAATCGAGTTCGACGTTTCGAACATGAACATGGGCGACGTGATCGACCTGTACCCGCATGCCGGCAAAGTCTGCAAGCACGGTACCGACGAAGTCATCACCACCTTCGAAATGAAGACCCCCGTACTGTTGGACGAAGTCCGTGCCGGCGGCCGTATTCCGCTGATCATTGGCCGTGGCCTGACCGAGAAGGCTCGCGCCGAGCTGGGTCTGCCAGCGTTCGACCTGTTCAAGAAACCTGAAGCCCCCGCTGAAAGCACCAAGGGCTTCACCCTGGCGCAGAAGATGGTCGGCAAGGCTTGTGGCCTGGCAGAAGGCCAAGGCGTACGTCCTGGCACCTACTGCGAACCGAAAATGACCACCGTGGGCTCCCAGGACACCACCGGTCCAATGACCCGTGACGAACTGAAAGACCTGGCGTGCCTGGGCTTCTCGGCTGACCTGGTGATGCAGTCCTTCTGCCACACCGCGGCCTATCCGAAGCCGATCGACGTCACCACCCACCACACCCTGCCTGACTTCATCATGACCCGTGGCGGCGTTTCCCTGCGTCCGGGCGACGGCATCATCCACTCGTGGCTGAACCGCATGCTGCTGCCAGACACCGTCGGTACCGGTGGTGACTCCCACACCCGCTTCCCGATGGGCATCTCGTTCCCGGCCGGTTCTGGCCTGGTCGCGTTCGCCGCTGCCACTGGCGTCATGCCGCTGGACATGCCGGAATCGATCCTGGTGCGCTTCAAAGGCAAGATGAAACCTGGCATCACCCTGCGTGACCTGGTTCATGCCATTCCGTACTTCGCCATCCAGAACGGTCTGCTGACGGTCGAGAAGAAAGGCAAGAAAAACGCCTTCTCCGGCCGCATCCTGGAAATCGAAGGCCTGGAAGGCCTGACCCTGGAACAGGCTTTTGAACTGTCCGACGCCTCGGCCGAACGCTCGGCTGCCGGTTGCACCATCAAGCTGTCAAAAGAATCGATCACCGAGTACCTGCAGTCCAACATCACCCTGCTGCGCTGGATGATCGGCGAAGGCTACGGTGATGCCCGGACCCTGGAACGTCGCGCCCAAGCGATGGAAGCCTGGATCGCCAACCCGCAACTGATGGAAGCCGATGCCGACGCCGAATACGCCGAAGTCATCGAAATCGATCTGGCCGACATCAGCGAGCCGGTGCTCTGCGCGCCGAACGACCCGGACGACGCCCGTCTGCTCTCCAGCGTGGCTGGCGAGAAGATCGACGAAGTGTTCATCGGTTCGTGCATGACCAACATCGGTCACTTCCGCGCTGCCGGCAAGCTGCTGGAGCAGGTCAAGGGCCAGCTGCCAACCCGTCTGTGGCTGTCGCCGCCGACCAAGATGGACGCTCACCAACTGACCGAAGAAGGCTACTACGGCATCTACGGCAAGGCTGGCGCACGCATGGAAATGCCAGGCTGCTCGCTGTGCATGGGTAACCAGGCACGCGTTGAGCCGAACAGCACCGTGGTGTCGACGTCGACCCGTAACTTCCCGAACCGCCTGGGTGACGGCGCGAACGTCTACCTGGCTTCGGCCGAGCTGGCGTCCGTTGCTTCTATCCTGGGTCGCCTGCCGACCGTCGAGGAGTACATGGAATACGCCGGCAAGATCGACAGCATGGCAGCGGACGTGTACCGCTACCTGAGCTTCGACCAGATCGCCGAGTTCCGTGAAGCGGCTGCAAACGCCAACATCCCGGTCGTTCAAGCCTAAGGCTTAGACGCTCGACGAAAAACGCCGCCCTTCTTGCGAGGGGCGGCGTTTTTTTATGCCTGTCATTTCGATACCAGCCGAACCACCGCCATCGCGAGCAGACTAACGTCGGTACATCTGACAGGCCGATCTCCTGTGGCGAGGGAGCTTGCTCCCGCTGGGGCGCGAAGCGGCCCTGAGTCCTGACGACTCGGTGTGTCAGGTAAGTGGTTGGGGGCTGCTGCGCAGCCCAGCGGGAGCAAGCTCCCTCGCCACTGGGAATGGTGGCGATTGGCAGATTTGTGCTCGCCACCACAGCCAGTGTGGGCCGGTCAGGC
>NZ_FMTR01000025.1:0-75267 GCF_900100135.1 Pseudomonas sp. NFACC05-1
CGCGAGGATGATGATCATGATCAGGAAGCAGCCGAACAGAGCGATGGTGCCAGGGACACGGCCCATTTCTTCCCGGACCATGTCACCCAGGGAGCGACCGTTGCGGCGGGTGGACAGGAACAGGACCATGAAGTCCTGCACCGCACCGGCCAGCACCACGCCGGCGATCAGCCAGAGCGTGCCGGGCAGGTAGCCCATCTGCGCCGCCAGCACCGGCCCGACCAGCGGCCCCGCGCCGGCAATGGCCGCGAAGTGGTGGCCGAAGAGAATGTGTTTGTTGGTCGGGACGTAGTCCAGGCCATCGTTGTTGAGCACGGCGGGGGTGGCCCGGCGCGCATCGAGTTGCATCACGTTGTTGGCGATGAAGAGGCTGTAGTAGCGGTAGGCGACCAAGTAGATGGCCACGGCTGCGACGACGATCCATAAGGCGTTGATCGCCTCGCCTCGACGCAATGCCACGACGCCCAGGGCGCACGCTCCTACGACGGCCAGCAGTAGCCAGGGTAGATGGCGCAGCAGGCTATTATTGTTTTTCATTTTTATATTCCAGCCAGGGTGACAAGAAAGACAGCCATTGGAGTTTAGCGCTAACCCGGGCAAAGGCCATACCCGACATTCGTCTGTCGGCGGCCGAACGGTGACGATGTCCCGTCAGTTGGGTCTATAGTCAGTGAATCTCCAGAGGGAATGCGTAATGAGCGAACGTCGCCGCTTCGTACGAGTTGACTTCAATGCCAGGACCGAGCTGAGCCAGGGCCCGTTCATCTGGCCGGTAGAGTTGCTGGATCTGTCCCTGAAGGGGTTGCTGATCAAGAAACCCGAACCCTGGCTTGGCGATATCGAGCGCCCCTTCATGGCCGATATTCATTTGAGCCCTGATGCTGAGATCAAAATGGAAGTTCGTTTGGCCCATGATGACCATGGTCACCTGGGCTTCGCCTGCGAGCACATTGACCTGGACTCCATCGCACACCTACGCCGGCTGGTAGCGCTGAACGTGGGCGATCAGGACGAGTTGGAGCGGGAGTTGGCGGCGTTGATCCATATCTGAATCAACGCCGATCCCTTGTGGCGAGGGGATTTATCCCCGCTGGGCTGCGCAGCAGTCCCCAAACAAGCGACGGCAATCGACCTGACACACCGAGTTGTTAGGTTTTAGGGCTGCTGCGCAGCCCAACGGGGATAAATCCCCTCGCCTCAGATAAGTCCATTCTCACAAAGGGCCTTGTACAGCCTTTAGGGTTATTCGAACAACGCATCCAACGCCTGTTCCAGGCGTGTCACGGCAATGATCTGCAACCCCGGTGGTGCTTCCTTCGGCGCATTGCCCTTGGGCACGATGGCGCGCTTGAAGCCGTGCTTGGCCGCTTCCTTGAGCCGCTCCTGGCCACTGGGCACCGGCCGTACTTCCCCCGACAACCCCACTTCACCGAACACCAGTAGATCATGGGGCAGCGGCCGGTTGCGCAGGCTGGACATGACCGCCGCCATCAGCGCCAGGTCGGAGGCGGTCTCCAGTACCTTGACCCCACCGACCACGTTGAGAAAAACGTCCTGGTCGTGAGTCGGAATCCCACCGTGTCGATGCAGGACGGCCAACAGCATCGCGAGCCGATTCTGGTCCAGGCCCAAGGTGACCCGGCGCGGGTTCGCCAGGTGGCTGTCGTCCACCAGCGCTTGCACTTCGACCAGCATCGGCCGGGTGCCTTCCCACGTTGCCATGACCACGCTACCAGGGACTTCTTCCTGGGCACGCGTCAGAAAGATCGCCGAAGGGTTCGAGACTTCTTTAAGGCCCCTGTCGGTCATGCCGAACACACCCAGTTCGTTGACAGCGCCAAAGCGGTTCTTCACTGCTCGCAGCAAACGCAGGCGTCCGTCGGATTCGCCTTCGAAATACAACACGGTATCGACCATGTGCTCCAGCACACGCGGCCCCGCCAGTGCGCCTTCCTTGGTGACGTGGCCTACCAGGAAAATCGCCGTGCCGCTCTGCTTGGCGTAGCGCACCAGCAACGCCGCGCTTTCGCGCACCTGGGACACGCCGCCCGGGGCCGATTGCAGCTGTTCGGTAAAAATGGTCTGGATCGAGTCGATCACCATCACCTTGGGTTTTTCCAGGCGCGCCGTGGCGATGATGGTCTCGATGCAGGTCTCGGTCATGACCCGCAACTGGTCCTGGGGCAAGCCCAGGCGCCGGGCGCGCATGGCGACCTGTTGCTGGGATTCTTCGCCAGTGACGTACAGCGCCGGCATGCGGGTGGCGAGGTTGCACAAGGTTTGCAACAAGATGGTGGACTTGCCGATGCCCGGATCGCCGCCGATCAACACCACCGAACCGTCTACCAGGCCGCCGCCGAGCACGCGGTCCAGTTCACCGGACGCGGTGGAGAAACGCGGGATTTCCTCAACGCTGACTTCGGCCAGGGTCTTGATCTGCGCCTGCTGGCCGGCCCAGCCCGTGCGACCGGTGGGTGCCGCCGCACCGCCGCTTTCCACCATGGTTTCGGTCAGGGTATTCCAGGCCCCGCATTCGCTGCACTGGCCGGCCCATTTGGGAAAGGTCGAGCCGCACTCGGTGCAGCCGTACATGCGCTTTGCCTTGGCCATCTGAACTCCCGGAGAAAAACCGCGATGATAGCCCAGGCAGTGGCTAGCGCGGGGCCGGCATTCTGATTTCACCCTTCGCCAGCCCCACCGGGGTATTGCCCAACGGGTCCTGGGCCTGCAGATCCGCCCCCTTGGCCTTCAAGGCATCGAGCAATTCATCACGCTTGAACAGACCGGCGTACATCGCCGCGGTCTGCCCGGCACCGTTGCGTTGGTCCGGGCTGCAATCGGTGGACAGCAAACGACGCGCAATCTGCACTTCACCCTTGAAAATCGCCCCCATCAGCGCCGTGTTACCGCGTTTGTCCTGGGCACAGGCATCGGCGCCAGCGGCCAGCAGCCGCTCCACCGCTGGGCCGTGGCCGTGATAAGCCGCCAAGATCAGCGCGGTGTAGCCCTTTTCATCCTGGGTATTGAGCGAATAACCGGCCTCGATAAAAGTCTCGAGCATCGGCACATCGCCGCGGCGAGCGGCGTCGAAGTAATAGTTTTGCAACTGTTCCTGGACCGCAGCCGGCTCCGTGGGCATTGGTTGATCGGCCAGTACACTGACAGACCAGATCGCAAGCATCGATAAAAGTAATTTACCCATCGTGACGTCTCCTCTGGCATATGACTGCAGGGCCATGGTTGTGGGAGCAAGGCTTGCCCGCGATGCAGACAACGCAGTCTGGTTTCAGCCCCCTGCGCCTGCTTCGCGAGCAAGCTTTGCTCCTACAGGTTGTGCACCTGCCGGCGGTGGTCAGTCGCTCAGTTTTTCCGCCAGAGCCTTGACCCGGGCCAAGTCACCTTTGGCGACACGAGCCACGCCGGTGCCGTACTCAGGGTCAGCCTTGTAGAGGAACGACAGGATGATGTGCTTGCTCTCGTCATCGGTGGTCGCCAAAGAGCCGCCGAAGCTGTCGATCAGGTCATCACGCTCTTTCTTGCTGAACGAACGATACAAATCACCGGCCTGCTTGAAGTTCTGCTCACGCTGGATCTTCGCCTGCTGGGTGCTACCGCTCAGCGCGGCCTGGCTGTAGCGTGCCGATTGCGGTTCTTCACGCGGCGTCAGGCGGCTCGGCTGATAATTCACGCCGGTGCTGGTGCTGCCTGGGTTCATCGCGCCGTCCTGGTTACCGTTGTTCACCGCCACTTTGGGGGCATTGATCGGCAGTTGCAGGGCATTGGCGCCTATGCGGTACATCTGCGTATCGGCATAGGAAAACACCCGTCCTTGGAGCAGGCGGTCCTCGGAAGGCTCGATGCCTGGCACCAGATTCGCTGGCGCCATCGCCACCTGCTCGGTTTCCTGGAAGACATTCGCCGGATTGCGGTTCAAGACCATTTGCCCGACTTTGCGCTCAGGCACACCCGGCCAGATCTTGGTCGCGTCCAGTGGGTCGAAGTCAAACTTGGCAAGGTCCTGTGGATTGAGCACCTGGACGTACAAGTCCCACTTCGGGAAGTCGCCCTTATTAATATGATTCACCAGATCATTTGTCATATGGCTGTAATCTTGACCCTGAACTTTCACAACTTCTTTCGGATCGAGATTTTTCAGGCCCTGCAAACTTTTCCAATGAAACTTCACGTAGTGAACTTCACCCTTGGCGTTAACCAGTTTGTAGGCATGTACACCGTTACCGTCCATCTCGCGGTAACTGGCCGGTGTCCCGGAGTTGGAATACAACTCGGTCAGGGTGCGGGTCGATTCTGGAACATGGGAGAAGAAATCGAAGCGACGTGAATCATCGTCCAGATTGGTCCGAGGGTCGGGTTTGAAGGCGTGGACCATGTCCGGAAACTTGATGGCATCGCGGATGAAGAAGGTCGGAAAGTTGTTACCTACCAAGTCCCAATTACCGTCGGCGGTGTAGAACTTCGTGGCGAAACCACGGGGGTCGCGCAGGGTTTCCGGCGAATGATTGCCGTGCACCACGGCAGAAAAACGTACGAACACTGGCGTGACCTGGCCTGCGGCAAAGACCTTGGCCTTGGTCAGATCGCTGAGATCGTCGGAAACCGTGAAGGTACCGTGGGCGCCGGTCCCGCGGGCATGCACCACGCGCTCGGGAATGCGCTCACGGTCAAAGCGCTGGAGCTTCTGGATCAACTGCACGTCTTGCAGCAAGGTCGGGCCGTTGGGGCCTGCCGTTTGCGAGTTCTGGTTGTCGCCGACAGCCGCGCCGTTGTCCCGGGTCAGGGTGGCCGCGTTGACAGACAAGGACAAAAGGCTCGCGGTCAGCACAAAAAAAGCGCGGCGATGGGAATAAGCCCCGTGGCCAAGGGAAGTGTTCATAGGCGTGTTCCTCTGATGTTATAGAGCGCATCCATGTGCGCCATCCAGAGGCTAGTGCCCGAAAAAGGAAAACCTAAATAGAAATGCCGTACCGCGTCGATAGAAAAAACGTTGTGGGGTGCCAGGCTGAAACCGCGTATCACGCGCGATTGATGGCACTTTGAAAACTTTTCACCCAGGACCAGGTCGATAATTGAAGCTTTGTAGGCAGGCGTTTCGAGCAGGACTCGTTGGGCTGATTTACACTGCCAGTCATCTTTCATTTGTTACAAGGAATAGCTCATGGGCGTGCTAAGCGAGTTCAAGGCCTTCGCGGTCAAAGGCAATGTCGTCGACATGGCCGTCGGGATCATCATCGGTGCCGCTTTCGGCAAAATCGTTTCGTCATTCGTTGGCGACGTGGTCATGCCTCCCATCGGCCTGCTGATTGGTGGAGTGGATTTCAGTGACCTGGCCATCACCCTCAAGGCCGCCCAGGGTGATGCGCCTGCCGTGGTACTGGCCTACGGTAAATTCATCCAGAGCACCATCGACTTCATCATCGTGGCGTTCGCCATTTTCATGGGCGTCAAGGCGATCAACCGCCTCAAGCGCGAAGAAGCCGTAGCCCCCAGCGCGCCTCCTGTCCCGACCAAGGAAGAACTGCTGCTGAGTGAGATTCGCGATCTACTCAAGGCCCAGAACGAGCGGCCCTGAGGCAGTCAGTCACTGACAGCCTACCAGTAGTTTTCCACCGCCACCTGGCCCGGCCGACGGGTCAGGCTCAGTTGCAGCCCCCTGGCCTTGAGCAACTTGCGCGTGTCATCGATCATCTGCGGATTGCCGCACAGCATCACTCGCGAATGCTCCGGCGCCAGCGCTGCGCCGGCCGCCCGCTCCAGCTCGCCATTTTCAATCAGCGTGGTGATCCGCCCATTGAGCGCCCCCGGATGCTGCTCACGGGTGACGGTCGCAATGAAACGAAACTTGTGAGCGTACTCGGCCAGGTAGTCGCGCTGGGGCAGTTCCTTGATCAGCGCCTGATACGCCAGCTCCTGCGCCTCGCGCACGCTGTACACCAGGATGATCCGCTCGAATTTTTCCCAGGCCTCGAAATCCTGGAGGATAGAAAGAAACGGCGCCACACCCGTCCCAGTAGACAGCAACCACAAATCCCGACCATCGACAAAGCGATCCAGCGTCAGGTAGCCGAAAGCCTGGCGATCCACCAACAGTTCGTCCCCCGGCTGCAGGCGGCTGAGCTCACTGGTGAACTCGCCATCGGGAACCACGATGGAAAAGAATTCGAGGAACTCGTCGAACGGCGAAGACACCATGGAATACGCCCGCCAGACGGTGGTTCCATCCGCCCTGACGACCCCCAGCCGGGCAAACTGACCCGCCCGAAAGCGAAAGCCTCGATCCCGGGTCGTGCGCAAAGTAAACAAATGAGACGTCAACGGCTGGACATCGAGCAGGGTTTGGCGGGTGAACTTCTCTGCGCTGTCGGTCATGAGCCACTCCAATGGGACAAGACTTGCAGTGTCCCGCAAAGCGAGCGTCTCCACCACCGATGACGAGTAATGGCACTTTAGCCACAAACAGCGTCTGACCATCAAAATCTTTTACTTAACTTATACAAAACTCACAAAACTGTAAAAAAACCAACTAAAAAGTTTAGCTTCTTAAACATTTCAAAATGTAAGCAAACTAAAAAAAACTCACTACCAATTAAGAATAGTCCTACACTCAAATTTCGCATCATGGATTGGATCCGCATGGACGAATCAAACCCAGGAGAGAGCGATGGACAAGTGGAAGGACTTGTTATTGAGGAAGTTATCCTACGAGAAGGACCTGCAGACGGCCTATCGTCTGGTCCTGAATTTCTTTAACAATCAGGGATTTGAATATTGCGCATTTGCAACCTATCTAGGAAGCCCCGACAAGCACACTAGCAAGGTGAACCTGAATAACTACCCTTATGGATGGGACAGACTTTATGAACAAAATGGCTATGCGTCGAACGATCCATTAGTAGCACATTGCAATCAATCACCACTCCCCATCTTGTGGGATGAGACTGTTTTTGCTCAAGCCCCCAAGTTATGGAGAGAACTTAATCGACAGGGACTCAAGTATGGCTGGACCCAAGCCGTTCATGATGACAAAGGGGCACGTTGCAGCCTGTTCAGCCTGGCTCGGTCCCATTGTCCCATTGATATCGAGGAGCACTATGCAAATCTCGGCTACGCCATCTTCGCCAGTCAAAAGCTGCACGCACTCGCCAGCAAAAAACTGTCTGACGCCCTGGCAGTCCAGCCCAAATGCCACCTGTCACCCAGGGAGATCGAAGTGTTGAGGTGGTCTGCCGAAGGCAAGACCGCGTCGGAAGTGGGCAGGATTCTCTGTCTTTCCGAACGAACCGTGAATTTCCATGTATGCAGTTGCATGCGGAAACTGAACGTCAGCAATAAAATTTCAGCGGTGGCAAAAGCAGCCCAAATCCATGTGATCTGAACAGTGGAGTGACACCACCCGGCTGAAAAACCCGCGAGTAATGTGCAACAAAAAAACGTACCATTTACGGTCCCACTTGAATGATGCCGCTTCTTGCACGCGACGCCGTTCATTCAGGCGGTCCCGCACAGACACCTACCTCCAGGCAGCGGGACATTCGTTGATTTCCAGAGTCCCCAGCCATGCCCCTGCTCGACAGCCCCTTCGCCCAACTCGACCTGATCCGCCAACCCGAACAGCAGAACGAACCACTGCAAGCCTTCGATGCGGCCGATGAATACCTGCTCGCGTACCTGGCCGAACAACAGCCAAGCGAGCAGACTCGGGTCCTGGTGCTCAATGATGGCTTCGGTGCCCTGGCGGCCAGCCTGGCCGGCAAGGTCGATGTCACCAGCAGCGGTGACTCCTTCCTCGCGTTGCAAGCACTGGAGAAAAACCTGGTGCGCAACGGCCGCCCCTTCGATGCGGTGCCGACGTTGCCCGCCAGCGCGCCACTGACTGGCCCATTCGATCGTGTCCTGGTCAAAGTACCAAAAACCCTGGCCCTGCTGGAGGAACAGCTGATTCGCCTGCAAGGCCAACTGGCACCAGGTGCCCAGGTGATCGCCGGGGCCATGATCAAGCACCTGCCCCGGGCCGCTGGCGATTTATTGGAGCGGTATATCGGCCCGGTGCAGGCCTCCCTGGCGGTAAAAAAAGCGCGGCTGTTGATTGCTACGCCACAACCCGGCGCTTCACAAGGCAGTGCGCCGATCGTATCGCCCTACCCCACGCGTTACTGGCTGGACGAGCCCAAGATCGAGCTGCTCAACCACGCCAATGTGTTCTGCCGCGAAGGCCTGGACATCGGCACCCGCGCGTTCCTGCCACATCTGCCGAAAAACCTCGGGACGGCCCGGGTCGCGGACTTGGGGTGCGGCAACGGTGTGCTGGCCATCACCAGTGCCCTGCAAAACCCCGAGGCCCATTACACCCTGGTGGACGAGTCGTACATGGCCGTGCAATCGGCCGCCGAGAACTGGCGTGCGGCCCTGGGCGAGCGCGAAGTGACCCTGCGGGCCGGTGATGGCCTGGCCGGACAAGAGGCGCAGTCACTGGACGTGGTGCTGTGCAATCCGCCCTTCCACCAGCAGCAAGTGGTGGGCGATTTCCTCGCCTGGCGGATGTTCCAGCAGGCTCGCGAAGCACTGGTTGTGGGCGGCGCGCTGTACATCGTCGGCAACCGGCACCTGGGTTACCACAGCAAACTGGCGCGATTGTTCCGTGGTGTCGAGCAAGTGGCCGCCACGCCGAAGTTCGTGATCCTCAAAGCCCGTAAATAAATCGTCCCTGCGCAAGCAAAGCACCTCGGCTCCCACAGGGCAATCAGTGAGTGGTCAGGCCCGCGGCATTCATGAACATCCGCATCAGGCTGGCAACGATGAACAGCGCCAGCACACTGCCGGCCCAGATCAGCGCCAGCCAGCCGAGCCGCTGCCAGAGTGGCTTGCGCTCGGCGGCCTCGATGTCTTTCAAGTCAGGTTTGCCCATGCTCGACGCCCTCAGTGGTAACCGTCGTCATGGGTCACCTTGCCGCGGAACACGTAGTAACTCCAGAAGGTGTACACCAGGATCAACGGAATGATGAACAGTGTGCCTACCAACATGAAACCCTGGCTCTGGGGCGGTGACGAAGCGTCCCAGATCGAGATGGACGGCGGCACGATGTTCGGCCACAGGCTGATGCCCAAGCCGCTGTAGCCGAGGAAGATCAGCACCAGGGTCAGGATGAAGGGCGTGTAGTTGGCGTTGCGCGCCACGGCGCGGAACAATCCGTACAGGGTCACCAGCACCAGGATCGGAACCGGCAGGAACCAGAACAGGTTCGGCAGGGTGAACCAGCGGGCCGCGATGTCCGCATGGGCCAGCGGCGTCCAGATGCTGACGATGCCGATCACCGCCAGCACCACGAACGCCAGCGGCCGGGCCAAGTCATGCATCTGTTCTTGCAATTTGCCCTCGGTCTTCATGATCAACCAAGTGCAGCCGAGCAGCGCATAGGCGGCGATCAACGCCAGGCCACAGAACATCGCGAATGGCGTGAACCAGCCCAGGGAGCCGCCGACGAACTGGCGATTGACCACCTCGAATCCGTCGATGAACGCCCCCAGCGCCACACCCTGGAAGAAGGTGGCCGTCAGCGAGCCACCAATGAATGCCTTATCCCAGAGGTGACGCTTCTCAGCCTTGGCCTTGAAGCGGAATTCGAAGGCCACGCCGCGGAAGATCAGGCCGATGAGCATCAGGATCAACGGCAGGTACAGCGCCGAAAGCACCACCGAGTAGGCCAGCGGAAACGCTCCGAACAGCCCGGCACCGCCCAGCACCAGCCAGGTTTCGTTACCGTCCCAGACCGGTGCCACGGTGTTCATCATCACGTCGCGGTCGCGCTCGCCCTTGACGAAGGGGAAGAGAATGCCGATCCCCAGGTCGAAGCCGTCCATGATCACGTACATCATGATGCCGAAGATGATGACCACGGCCCAGATCAGCGGAAGATCAATACCCATGATTCAATTCCCCTTGTTCGAGCGTTGGTTATGGTCCATGTCGTCGCCGTCATCGGCGGCCGACAATGGCCGGGCCGGCGTACGTTTCTGACCCGGGCCACCGTCGCTCGGCTCGGTTTCGTGGGCCTCCGGCCCCTTGCGCACCAGACGCATCATGTAACTCAGGCCGGCGCCGAACAGCGCGAAATACACCACGACGAACAGCACCAGGGTGATGCTCATCTGCGCGAAGCTGTGGCCGGACGAAGCATCGGCCGTGCGCATCAAGCCATAGACCACCCACGGCTGGCGGCCGATCTCCGTGGTAAACCAGCCGGCCAGGATCGCGACCAGACCGGACGGCCCCATCCACAGCACCATGTAGAGAAACGGCCGGGATTGATAGATCCGATCGTTGCGGCGCAGCCACAGGCTGCACAGCCCAGTGAAAATCATCAGCAAGCCGAGGCCGACCATGACCCGGAACGACCAGAACACGATGGTCGAGTTCGGTCGGTCCTCAGGCGGGAATTCCTTGAGGGCCGGCACCTGCTTGTCCAGGCTGTGGGTCAGGATCAGGCTGCCCAGGTAAGGAATTTCCACGGCGTACTTGGTTTTTTCCGCTTGCATGTCGGGCCAGCCGAACAGGATCAGCGGGGTCGGTTCATTACCGACGTTTTCCCAGTGGCCTTCGATGGCGGCGATTTTCGCCGGTTGATGCTTGAGGGTGTTCAGGCCATGGAAGTCGCCGATGACCGCCTGTATCGGCGCCACCAGCAAGGCCATCCACATCGCCATCGACAGCATCCGGCGGATGGCCGGGGTATCGCGACCGCGCAGCAAATGCCAGGCCGCCGACGAGCCAACGAAGAACGCTGTGGCCACGAACGCCGCCGTGGACATGTGCAGCAATCGATAAGGAAACGAAGGGTTGAACACCACCGCCAGCCAGTCCACCGGGATCACCCGGCCGTCGATGATTTCGTAACCCTGGGGGGTTTGCATCCAGCTATTGGAGGACAGGATCCAGAAGGTCGAGATCAAGGTGCCGATCGCCACCATGACCGTGGAAAAGAAATGCAAACCGCGGCCGACGCGATTCCAGCCGAACAGCATCACGCCAAGGAAACCCGCCTCGAGGAAAAACGCCGTGAGCACCTCGTAGGTCAGCAACGGCCCGGTCACCGCACCGGCGAAGTCCGAGAAACGGCTCCAGTTGGTGCCGAACTGATAGGCCATGACCAACCCGGACACCACGCCCATGCCGAAGTTGACGGCAAATATCTTCGACCAGAAGTGGTACAGGTCGCGGTAAGTGTCGTCGCGGGTCTTGAGCCACAAGCCTTCGAGTACCGCCAGGTAACTCGCCAGGCCGATGGTGATGGCCGGGAACAGGATGTGGAACGAAATGGTGAACGCGAACTGGATTCGGGCGAGATCGAGCGCCTCCAAACCGAACATAAGTCTTCCTCTGTCAGGTAAAACCGGCTGCGGGCGGGGCTTGCACCAGCCTCCAGGGATATGGAGTGCGATGCTTTTCAAATCGTTCTTTTTTTAAAACCGTCACAACGCAGGACGCTGGCCGGATGGCCGCCAACCCAACGCCCCGAAAGGCATTGATCTGGATCAAGCAATGATCAAAGAGTAGCCGCATTCTCGTCGATGAACGGCGTGGTCGTTTGTCGCGTGACAGGTTGTCTCAGTGCGGGGCGCAGAAGCTGCCGCTGGTGGAAATCCTTTGTGGCGAGGGGATTTATCCCCGTCGAGTGCACAGCACTCGCCAATTTCATCGTCGGCGAAATCTTGGGGGCCGCTTCGCGACCCAGCGGGGATAAATCCCCTCGCCACAATAGTCCCCTCGCCACAAGTCCCCTTGCCCCAGAAATCGTGCATTGTTCCGGATCGATGTTTGGCTAACTATTTTTTCCGCCCGACGTAATTTCCAGTTACAGCTCGGCGATAATCGCGTGGCCTTCCTCACCGGACCCGCCCTAGATGCCCAGCCAAGCGCCGCTGCTGCTCCGTCACCATCGTCCCTTCATCGCCTTCTGGCTGGCCCGGATATTCACCGCCAGTGGCTTCCAGATGCTCACCGTGGCCATCGGCTGGAACCTCTATCAACTGACCGGCAACGTCCTGGACCTTGGCCTGGTGGGGTTGGTGGAGTTTGCCCCGCGCGTGCTGTTCATGCTCCACACCGGGCATGTGGCCGACCGTTATGACCGCCGCAAGGTGGCGGCCATCTGCCAGACATTGCAGGCGATGATTGCCTTGGCGCTGGTGATCGGCAGCGCCACTGACAACGTCACGCGGGAGATGATCTTCATCCTCGCCTTCCTGCTGGGCGCCGCCCGCTCCTTCGAAATGCCCACCACCCAGGCGCTGCTGCCGAGCATCGTGCCGGCTGCGCTGTTTCCCCGTGCCGTGGCCGCCGCGCAATCGGCCCAGCAGTCGGCCACCATCGTCGCCCCGGCGCTCGGCGGCTTGCTCTATGCCTTTGGCAGTGTCTGGGTCTATGGGCCGACGGTGCTGCTCTACATCATCGCCTGTTGCCTGATGCTCAACCTGCCGGCCCGGCAGACGCCACTGAACAAAGGCAAGGCGACGCTGGATTCGTTGTTGGCCGGGATTCGCTTCATCCGCAGTCGCCCGGACATTCTCGGGGCGATCTCCCTGGACCTGTTCGCGGTGTTGCTCGGCGGCGCGACGGCGTTGCTGCCGGTGTTTGCCAAGGACATCCTGCTCACCGGCCCCTGGGGCCTGGGTCTGTTGCGCTCGGCACCGGCGGTCGGGGCCTTGCTGATGTCGCTGTGGCTGGCGCGGTTTGCCGTGGAGCGCAAAGTCGGCCGGGTGATGTTCACGGCGGTAGGCGTGTTTGGCGTCGCCACCATTGCTTTCGGCCTCTCCACCTCGTTCTGGTTTTCCCTGGCGGTGCTGGTGGTGCTGGGCGCGGCGGACATGATCAGCATGGTGATCCGCGCCTCCTTCGTACAACTGGAAACACCGGATGAAATGCGCGGCCGGGTCAGCGCGGTGAACGGGCTGTTCATCGGCGCCTCGAACCAGTTGGGCGAGTTCGAATCCGGCCTCACCGCCCACTGGTTCGGCACGGTGCCGGCGGTGGTCATGGGCGGCGTCGGTACGCTGCTGGTGACCGGGACCTGGATCAAGCTGTTCCCGACCCTGGCCAACCGTGACCGGATGCACGAACCCGTGGATGAAGCAAAAGCCTAGAGCAACTTGTCGAGGGTGATGGGAAAGTCCCGCACCCGCTTGCCGGTGGCGTGGTAAATCGCATTGGCCACCGCCGCGGCCACCCCGACGACGCCGATTTCGCCGACGCCCTTGGACCCGAGCGCATTGACGATCTCGTCATGTTCCTCGACGAAAATCACCTCAATGTCGCCAATGTCGGCGTTAACCGGCAGGTGATACTCGGCCAGGTTGTGGTTCATGTGGCGACCCAGGGCGTGGTCCGTCAAGGTTTCTTCGTGCAAGGCCATGCCGACGCCCCACACCACGCCACCGAGAATCTGGCTGCGGGCGGTTTTCGGGTTGATGACCCGGCCGGCGGCGATGGCGCTGACCACACGATTGACCTTCACCGCCCCCAGGTCTTCGTCCACCAGCACCTCGACAAACACCGCCGAGTGAGTGGCCGTGGCGTAGGCCTGGCGTTTTGCATCCGGCTCGGCAGTGACCTGGGCTTGCAACGGCGTCTCGCCGCTTTTCTGCGCCAGCTCCGCGAGCGCAACGCTCGCTTCGCCGAGCCGCAGCTGACCATCGACAAACGTCACTTGCTCAAGGGTCGCGCCACTGAAGGCCGGACACGCCTGGCGGGCCACGGCCAGGAGTTTTTCCTTCAGTGCTTCACAGGCCTGCTGTACGGCGGTGCCTACCGACGATACGGTGAACGAGCCGCCCTGCAGCGGCGCGGTGGGCAACGACGAATCCCCCAGGACAAACGTGACGTCCTCAAGGGAAACGCCTGACGCCTCGGCAGCGATCTGGGTCATGACCGTGTAGGTCCCGGTGCCGATGTCAGTGGTGGCGCTGCTGACAGTCAGCTTGCCATGGGTGTCCAGCGACGCCTGGGCGCTGGCCTTCTGCTGCATGGCTTCCCACACACCACCGGCCATGCCCCAACCCACCAGTTGCCGGCCTTCACGCATGCTGCGCGGTTCCGGGTTGCGCTTGTCCCAGCCGAAACGATGGGCACCTTGGGCATAGCACTCACGCAGTTCCTTGCTGGAATACGGCTTGCCTTCGTTCTCGTTGCGTTCGGCGTAGTTGATCAAGCGCAGCTGGATCGGATCGATCGCCAGGGCACAGGCCAGTTCATCCATGGCGCACTCCAGGCCAATCAAGCCGAGGGCGGCACCGGGGGCGCGCATGTCCAAGGGTGTGTAGACGTCCAGCGGCACCAGTTTGTAAGTCAGCTCGACGTTGTCGCAGTGATAGAGCATGCCGCTCCACTCCATCACATGCTCGGTGAAATCCTCGAAGCGCGAGGTCTGGCCGATAGCGCTGTGCGCCACAGCCAGCAAGCGACCGTTGGCCGCCGCCCCTAGCTGTACGCGCTGGAGGGTTCGCGGACGATAGCCAAAGGTGAACATCTGCTGGCGCGTCAGGCTGACCCGCACCGAGCGCTTGAGGGCCAGTGCCGCCATCACGGCCAACGGCAATTGATATTGCGGGCGCAGCCCGGAACCGAAGGCGCCGCCGACAAACGCGGCAAACACCCGCACCTGTTCTTTCTCCAGGCCGAAGACCTTTTGCACATAGGCTTGGCAGTTCTGCGTGCCTTGGGTCTTGTCGTGGATGTGCAGGCTGCCATCAGGCTGATACAACACAGTGGAGGCGTGTGGCTCCATCGGGTTGTGGTGTTCGACCGGCGTGCTGTAGGACACATCCACGCTGAGCGCGGAGCTGGCGTACTCGCCCTGAAAATTCCCACGAGGCTTGGGCAGTTCGGCCGGTGCCGGATGGGCGTCATATTGCAAGGTGATCAGATCGGTCCGATGCGCCTCGGCGTCGTATTCGATTTCAACCAGCGAACCGGCATACCGGGCCAGCTCAAGGTTTTCCGCCACCACCAGAGCCAGCGGCTGGCCGCTGTAAAGCACTTGGTCGTTGTACAACGGCCGGAACGGCGAGCCGTCCGCCGCATCGGCATCCTGGTAGGGCTCGTCGTAGCTGGCGATCCTCGGCCGGTTGGTGTGGTCGATGACCGCGACCACGCCGGGCAGTGCCAGGGCTCGGGACGCATCGATGCGCACTACACGACCACGGGCGACCGTACCGGAGACGACGCTGCCGTGCAGCAAGCCGTCCTCGGGGTATTCAGCGGCGTAACGGGCCTGGCCCGTCACCTTGAGCAGGCCGTCGACCCGGTCGAGGGGTTGCCCTATGGATTTGCTCGGAGCGTTCATCAGGCGTGTCCTCCCTGGGGTGCGCAACCCAATGCGGCGTCACTCAAGGCACGGACAATCGCCCGGCGCGCCAGTCTGACTTTGAAGCCGTTGTGCTCCAGCGGCTCGGCGTTTTGCAGCAGCGCGTCGGCAGCGGCGGTAAAGGTTTCGCGGCTGACGGCCTGCCCGGTCAGCCAACTCTCCACGGCCCGGTCGCGCCACGGTTTGTGCGCCACACCTCCCAGGGCCAGGCGCGCCTGGCGAATCACCGGCCCATCCAGTTCCAGCGCCGCCGCCACCGACACCAGCGCAAACGCGTAGGAGGCGCGGTCACGGATCTTCAAGTAGTGGCTATGCTCGGCAAAACCGACGGCAGGCAATTCGATAGCGGTGATCAGCTCATCGTCGGCCAGTTGATTGTCCCGTTCCGGGGCGTCGCCGGGCAGGCGATGGAAGTCGGCGAACTCGATGGTCCGCGCCCCGCCCCGCCCCAGGACATGGACCACCGCCTCCAGAGCGGCCAAGGCCACGCACATGTCGGAGGGGTGGGTGGCGACACATTGATCGCTGGCACCGAAAATCGCGTGGATCCGGTTCAAACCGCTCCGGGCCGGGCAACCGCTGCCGGGCCGGCGTTTGTTGCACGGTACGCTCGCGTCATAGAAGTAATAGCAGCGGGTGCGTTGCAGCAGGTTGCCGCCGGTGCTGGCCATGTTGCGCAGTTGCGGCGAGGCACCCGCCAGGATGGCCTGGGCCAGCAGCGGATAGCGGCGCTCGATCCACGGGTGCCAGGCCAGGTCGGCATTGCTCACCAGCGCACCGATCATCACCCCGCCGGAAGGGGTTTCACTGAGGTCCGCCAGGGGCAACCCGGTGATGTCGATCAGGTGCTCGGGACGGGTGATGTTTTCCTTCATCAGGTCCAGCAGGTTGGTGCCGCCGGCGATGAAGCGGGAAACCGGGCTCGACAGATCGACGGCCGCCTGCACGGTGTCGGGCTTGCTGTATTGGAAGGGATTCATTGATCACCTCCCTGCCGGCAAAGTGGCAGAGCCTCTTCAATGGCATCGCGAATGTTGGTGTAGGCGCCGCAGCGGCACAGGTTGCCGCTCATCAACTCGCTGATCTGCCCACGGGTCTTCGCCCGACCCTCGTTGGCCAAGCCCACCGCCGAGCAGATCTGCCCCGGCGTGCAATAGCCGCACTGGAACGCGTCATGGGTGATGAACGCCTGCTGCATGGGATGCAATCCGTCGTCACCGGCAAGGCCTTCGATGGTGGTCAACTCGGCGCCGTCGCACATCACCGCCAAGGTCAGGCAGGCATTGATCCGCTTGCCATCGCGCAACACCGTACAGGCGCCGCATTGGCCGTGGTCGCAGCCTTTCTTGCTGCCCACCAGGTCCAGTTGCTCACGCAGCAGGTCCAGCAAGGTAGTCCAGGGCAACACCTGCAGTTCATGCACCTGGCCATTGAGTGTCAGATGGATCGGATGACGGACGAAGGACGCCTGCCTCGCTTCGGACAGGGTCGCGCTCATGGAACACCTCACGGTTGGTCGTACTCGCGGCGTTTTGGAAAACCGCCGTCATAAGGGGTACGACTTCAGGGTGGGGGTGAGCGTTCAAGGCAATTTCGACGCTCCACAAAGCCTTGTAAACCGCAGGATGCACAGATTCGCCTGGCATGTGCGGTATAAAAATACCGCATCAAGTGTAATGTATCGCCTTACACTCGATCCCATGGGAAACTGGCGAATCATTTTTCGCTTCATCGGGTCCGATATCGAACTGGTCGATTATCTGGACTACCACTGATCAGGAGGCTGGAACATGCCCATGCACAATCCGCCACACCCAGGCGAAACCTTGCGGTTGGACGTGCTGCCCGAACTGGGTATCACCGTCACCGAACTGGCGCGACACCTGGGTTTCGCCCGGCCTCATCTTTCCCGGATCTTGCATGGTCATGCGCCCGTCAGCCCCGACCTGGCTGTGCGCCTGGAGCGTGCCGGGATCGGCAAGGCCAGGGTCTGGCTGGGCGTCCAGACCGATTACGATTTGTGGCAAGCCGAGCAGCGCGTGCAGCCTGTGATTGAACCTTTCCCACAACACGCTTGATGTCAGTCAGGCCAGCAACTCTGCCGCCACCACGCTCCTCACACCCTTGCCACAGAGTTGTTCCACCAACGTCAAGGCAAATGCCAGGGCGGCGGCCGAACCCTGGGCCGTGATGCAGTTGCCGTCCACCACTACGGGTTGATCGACAAAGCTGCAACCAGACAGTTGCTGGCTCACCGCCGGCAGGCAGGTCATGCGCCGCTGGCGCAGGACGCCAAAGGCCTGTAGCGCCAGGGCCGGGGCTTCGGCGATGGCGGCGAAAAACCGTCCGGTGGCGGCCTGGTCCTTGACCAGCTGTTGCAGCGGCTGATGGTTTGCCAGGTGTTGGGCACCGATGATGCCGCCGGGCAGAACGATCAGGTCGAAATCCTGCACAAGCATGTCCACCAACATGCCATCGGCGGTCAGGCGCGTGCCGCGGGCACAGGTGAGCATCCGCCGCCCTTCGATGCTTGCCACCACCACTTCGATCTGGGCTCGACGCAGCACGTCGATCAGGGTGACTGTCTGCAGGTCATCGACACCTTCGGCGACCGTAATCAGGGCTCGAGGCAGCTTGGTTCCAGGCTTCATGGGCGCGCTCTCCGATGGGGTGGTTCCTGAAGCCTAGTCAGGTTTGCCGGGCCGCGTTCAGCTTGTCATGCCGACAGGTCATTTAATGTACAGCTGGGCCGACATCCGATTGCCCGGTGCATTGATCGAAATGTTGCTGAAGTTGAAGGTGCCTTCCTGCTTGCCCTTCAGATCGAAGATGTACAAATAGCCGACGATTCTGGTCTGGGCCGAACAATCGTTGAGATTGCCATTGCTGTACGCACACACCGGCGAGCGAGTGCCATCGACCTCGAAACCGTCCAGCGTGACATTGGGCTGCCGACCGTAGCCGACCTCCAGCACGTAGACCTTGATATTCGGCCCGCTGTGATCGCAACGGGTCTGCGCCTGCCCTGGCGCGATATCTTCGAAGCCACAGGCCGGCGACTCGACCTTGAGCACCTTGACCTCGCTCAAGGGCGGCGCCGACGCGGCATTGGCGGCCTGCCCGGACAACCACCCACCCAGCATGCAACCCACCGCCGCCAGCAGTTTTTTATTCATGCAATACATAGAGGCCTCCTGGAACCGCGCGCAGTATGGCCCACTTGGCGCGTTGGCAAAACATCGACGACGATCGCAGCCACAACGCTACGCTGCTGGTATGATGCGCGGCTTTTTCCGACCCGCAGAAAATTCCCGGGCGCCGCTGGCGACCTGTGCTTTGCTGTTGAGGTCGATACATTCACGGCGCCGGGCGCGCCACGGGGAGCAGACATGCTGGAAAGGCTGTTTCAACTCAAGGCACATAACACCAACGTGCGGACCGAGATCCTGGCGGGCGTCACGACCTTCCTGGCCATGGCCTACATTCTGTTCGTCAACCCGAGCATCCTCGGTGAAACCGGCATGGACAAAGGCGCGGTGTTCGTCGCCACCTGCCTGGCAGCGGCCATTGGCTCCACGGTCATGGGCCTGATCGCCAACTACCCGATCGCCCTCGCACCGGGCATGGGCCTGAATGCCTTCTTCACCTACACCGTGGTCCTGCACATGGGTCACACCTGGCAAGTGGCGCTGGGCGCAGTGTTCATCTCCGCCGTACTGTTCTTCATATTGTCGATCTTTCGTATCCGCGAATGGATCATCAATAGCATCCCGCTGCCGCTGCGCTCGGCCATTGCCGCTGGCATCGGCCTGTTCCTGGCGCTAATCGCCCTGAACAACGCCGGCATCGTGGTGAAAAACCCGGCGACCATGGTCGGCCTCGGCGACTTGAAGCAACCGGCGCCGATCCTCGCGACCCTCGGCTTCGTCCTGATCGTCGGCCTCGAAGCGCTGAAAGTGCGTGGAGCGGTGCTGATCGGCATCCTGGCGGTCACCATCGTGTCGATCCTGATGGGATTCACGCCGTTCGGCGGCGTGATCTCCATGCCACCGTCCCTGGCCCCGACCTTCCTGCAATTGGACATCAAGGGCGCCCTGGACATCGGCTTGGTGAGCGTGATCTTCGCCTTCCTGTTCGTCGACCTGTTCGACAACTCCGGCACGTTGATCGGCGTCGCCAAGCGCGCCGGGCTGATGGGCAAGGACGGGCACATGCCGAAGATGGGCCGTGCGTTGATCGCCGACAGCACCGCCGCCATGGCCGGTTCGCTGCTGGGCACCTCCACCACCACTAGCTACATCGAGTCGGCGGCGGGCGTCAGCGCTGGCGGCCGCACCGGCCTGACCGCCATCGTCGTGGCGATCCTGTTCCTGCTGGCGCTGTTCTTCTCGCCACTGGCCGCCAGCGTCCCGGCCTTCGCCACCGCGCCGGCCTTGCTGTTCGTCGCCGTGCTGATGACTTCGGGCCTGGCGGAAATCGATTGGGACGACATCACCGTGGCCGCGCCAGTGGTGGTGACCGCCCTGGCGATGCCGTTCACCTATTCCATCGCCAACGGCATCGCCTTCGGTTTCATCGCTTGGACCGCCATCAAACTGGTGTCCGGCCGTGGCCGTGAGTTGAACCCGGCGCTGGTCATCCTGTCGATCCTGTTCGTGATCAAGTTGGGTTGGTTCAACGCATGACTTTTGATTCCCACGCCTACACCGCTCAGCTCCAGGACAAGGTCACCCGCTTGCGTGACCTGTTGGCACCGTTCGATGCACCAGAACCTGCGGTGTTCGATTCGCCGCTGGAGCACTTCCGCCTGCGCGCCGAATTCCGCCTGTGGCGCGAGGCCGGCGAGCGGCATTACGCGATGTTCTCGCAGGACGACAAGCGCACGCCGATCCTCATCGAGCAATTCCCCATCGCCAGCCTGCGCATCAACCAATTGATGCCGCAACTCAAGGCCGCCTGGCAAGCCAGCGCGCCCCTGAGCCACAAGCTGTTCCAGGTGGAGTTCCTGACCACCCTGGCCGGCGATGCGATGATCACCCTGTGTTATCACCGCCCGCTGGACGAGCATTGGCACACCGCCGCCTCGAAGCTGGCGAGCGACCTGGGCGTGAGCATCATTGGCCGCTCCAAGGGCAAGCGCGAAGTGATCGGCCATGACTACGTGGTGGAGAAACTCGAAGTGGGCGGTCGTACCTTCAGCTATCGCCAGCCCGAAGGCGCCTTCACCCAGCCCAATGGCACGGTGAACCAGAAGATGCTCAACTGGGCCTACGAGGCGCTGGGCGATCGCAGCGACGATCTGCTGGAGTTGTATTGCGGCAACGGCAACTTCACCCTGCCCTTGGCCACCCGTGTGCGCAAAGTGCTGGCCACCGAGATCAGCAAGACCTCGGTGAACGCCGCGCTGAGCAACCTCAGCGAAAACGCGGTGGATAACGTCACGCTGGTGCGCCTGTCCGCCGAAGAGCTGACCGAAGCCCTGAACGAAGTCCGGCCGTTCCGTCGTTTGCATGGCATCGACCTCAAAAGCTACGAATTCGGCAGCGTCTTCGTCGACCCGCCCCGCGCCGGCATGGACCCGGACACCTGCGAGCTGACCCGCCGTTTTGACAACATCCTGTACATTTCCTGCAATCCCGAAACCCTCGCGGCCAACATCGCGCAACTGCACGACACCCACCGCATTACGCGTTGCGCGTTGTTCGATCAATTTCCCTGGACCCATCATATGGAATCCGGGGTGTTGCTGACTCGGCGGTAAGCCCTCCTTTTGGGGTGAAGGATTACCCTGTGGCGAGGGAGCTTGCTCCCGCTGGGCTGCGCAGCAGCCCCAAGCTTTTTGCGGTTGCTGCGCAACCGAGCGGGAGCAAGCTCCCTCGCCACAGTTTCCGTCTCCAAATTACCGACCTGTGAGGTCCATGTTCGATCATCGAACACTTAATGGCCAATGACGTCGGCTTTATTTGACCAAATTAACCATCTAGTACAATTTATCTCCACCGGCTGAAACCTGGCCGACACCAACAATAAAAATGTGGAGAAATTGCGATGCCTCCGATCGTTCTGGTGCTCAACGGCCCGAACCTGAACCTGCTCGGCACCCGCGAGCCGGCGACTTATGGCCATGAAACCCTGGCTGACATCTCGGCACTGTGCGGCCGCGCCGCTGAAGAGTTCGGCCTGGCGGTGGAATTTCGCCAGACCAACCAGGAAGGCGAGCTGCTGGACTGGATTCACGGCGCCCGTGGCCGGTGTGCCGGTATCGTCATCAACCCGGCGGCCTGGACCCACACCTCCGTGGCGATCCGCGATGCCCTGGTGGCCAGCGAAGTACCGGTCATCGAAGTCCACCTGTCCAACGTCCACGCCCGTGAAACCTTCCGTCATCACTCCTTCGTCTCATCCGTCGCCATTGGCGTGATGTGCGGGTTTGGCAGCCATGGTTATCGCCTGGCCCTTGAACATTTCAGTCAACGGTTGAAGGGTTGATGAGCATGTCGAATATCACTGTGCTGGCCGGCCTGATCGGCGCGGGCATCCAGGCCTCTCGCACGCCGGCACTCCATGAGCATGAGGGTGATGCCCAAGGCATGCGTTACCTCTATCGGCTGATCGACCTCGATGCGCTGAAACTCGACAGCGGCGCCTTGGCCGATTTGCTCAAGGCCGCCGAGCGCATGAGTTTTACCGGCCTGAACATCACCTTTCCCTGCAAGCAGGCGATCATCCCGCTGCTCGATGAGCTGTCGCCCGAGGCCCGGGGCATTGGCGCGGTGAATACCGTGGTGCTCAAGGATGGCAAGCGCATCGGTCACAACACCGACTGCCTGGGGTTCGCCGAGGGTTTTCGCCGCGGCCTGGGTGATGTTGCGCGTCGGCGCGTGGTACAGATGGGCGCCGGTGGCGCTGGCGCGGCGGTTGCCCACGCGCTTTTGGCAGAAGGCGTACAGACGCTGAGCATTTTTGACGTCGAGGTCAGTCGTGCCGAGGCCTTGGCCAACAACCTGAACCAACACTTCGGCGTTGGTCGTGCCCGGGCCGGGCATGACCTGTCCGCCGCCATGGCCGAGGCCGATGGCCTGGTGAACACCACGCCCATGGGCATGGCGAAACTACCGGGCATGCCGGTGCCGGTCGAGCTGTTGCACGGCCAATTGTGGGTGGCGGAAATCGTTTACTTTCCCTTGGAAACCGAACTGCTGCGCAACGCCCGCGCCCTTGGCTGCCGCACGCTGGATGGCGGCAACATGGCGGTGTTCCAGGCGGTGAAGGCGTTTGAATTGTTCAGCGGCGTCGCGCCAGATGCACAGCGGATGCTGGAACACTTCCAGAGCATGAATCACTAAAGCCCGGGGATTATCCCTGTGGGAGCGGGCTTGCTCGAGAATGCGGTTTGTCCGTCACACATTTGTCGACTGACACACCGCATTCGCGAGCAAGCCCGCTCCACATTCGGTTCGGCTCAGGGCTGTAGGTAGCGCAACACCGACTCACAAACCATCTGCCGATGCCGCTGCTTGATCGCTTCGTCCGACAAATCGATCTGAAAAATCTCACCGAATGTCTGGCGGTTGGACACCCGGTAAAAGCAGAAGGAACTGATCAGCAAGTGCACATCCAGCGGTTGCAGATCGGGACGGAACACACCCTCTTCGGCACCGCGACGCAGGATCACGCCCAGGGAATCGAGGATGGTGTTGGTCATCGCCTTGATCGCGCCGGACTGTTTCACGTACTCGGCGTTGTGGATGTTCTCGATGCAGACGATGCGCACGAAATCCACATTGCGATCGTGGTGGTCGAAGGTGAACTCCACCAGGCGCCGGATCGCATCGACCGGGGCCAGTTCCGCCAGGTGCAGGCGGCTCTCGGTGGTGCGGATATCACCGTAGAGTTTTTCCAGCACCTCGACGTACAACTGCTCCTTGCTGCCGAAGTAGTAGTAGATCATGCGCTTTGAGGTGTGGATGCGCTCGGCGATGGCGTCGACCCGGGCACCGGCTAGGCCTTGCTGGACGAACTCGACGATGGCTTCCTGAAGAATGTTCTCCCGGGTCTTCTCCGGGTTGTTCTTGCGACTCTTGCGCGGCGCGACGACGGGTTCGTCGAGGGCTGCGGAAAGCTCTGGATTCATAGTCATTGCGGGGCTCACGGCCATCACTGCACAGGCTGGCGATTATGGGCCGCACCGTGCACTGAAGGAAGCCACGACACGGCCCATTACCGCCACGTTTACGATTTCCCTACAACTTGGCGTGTCGCAAACCACCGCTGCGAGACTTGGCCATGGCCGCCAGGCGCACCGCGACATTGGCGGCGCCATAACCGACGTAGCCGTTCTTGCGCTGGATGATCTCGAAGAAAAACCGCCCTTCGAACGGCTCGGTGTAAACGTGGAACAGCTCGCCACCCTGGGCGTCACGGTCGTACAACACGTTGAAGTAGGCCAGCTCGCTGAGGAACTCATCGTCGAAATCGAAACGCGCCGCCAGGTCGTCGTAATAATTGAGCGGAATGTCCAGCAACGGTACGCCCGCCTCTTTGGCACGACTGACCTGAGCGAAGATGTCGTCGCAGTCGAAGGCGATGTGATGCACGCCGGAGCCGCGATAACTCGACAGCGCGTGTGAGATCGCGGTGTTGCGGTTCTCGGAAATGTTCAGCGGCAAGCGGATCGTACTGCAGCGGCTGCGCAGCGCACGGCTTTTTACCAAGCCATAAGGGTCGGGCAGGACGACTTCGTCGTCGGCCTCGAAATCCAGCAGGCTCTTGTAGAACAGTACCCAACTGTCGAGGCTGTCGGCCGGCAGCGCCATCGCCATGTGGTCGATGCGCTTGAGCCCGGCCCCAATGACCGCGCCCGGCTGCAGATTGAAATCAGTGCCGTAGACATCCGCCTGCTGGTCCACCAGATAGATCAGGCTGCCATCCGGTGCGCGCACCGCCGCCAGCTCCAGTTCATTGGGGCCTACCAACCCACGATAGGGCTGGCCTTTGTAGGCCACGGCCCGCTCCAGGGCGCTGGCGCTGTCTTTTACCCGCACGGCGGTGGCGCACAACGACGGCCCATGGGCTTCGAAAAAGCTGTGGGCAAAGGAATACGGTTCGCTGTTGAGAATCAGGTTGATATCGCCCTGGCGCAACAGGCTGACATTCTTGGAACGATGCTGGCCGGCCTTGACGAACCCCAGCCGCTCCAGCCAATGGGACAGCTTGGCGCCGAGGCTATCGTCCACGGCAAACTCAAGGAATTCGATGCCGTCGTATTCGCTGGCCGGCGGCGTGGCGAACAGGATGTCGGTATTGCGCATGGAGGGCGCTTCTGCAGCCAGGCGCTGGCGGGTCTTCTCCTCCAGGTACAGCAGCGAGCGCAGACCATCGGCGGCATTGGCCCGTGGCGGCGCGGCGCGGAAACCGTCGTTGAAGATTTCCAGCGACAGCGGTCCGGTGTAGCCACTCTTGATGATCGGCGCCAGGAAACCCGGCAAGTCGAACTCGCCCTGGCCCGGGAAACAACGGAAATGCCGGCTCCATTCCAGGACGTCCATGGCCAGGATCGGCGCGTCGGCCATTTGCACGAAGAAAATCTTGTCGCCGGGAATCTCGGCGATCGCGCTCGGATCGCCCTTGAGGGACAAGGTGTGGAAGCTGTCGAGCAACACCCCGAGGCTTGGGTGATCGGCCTGACGCACGATGTTCCAGACCTGTTGATAAGTATTCACGTGCCGCCCCCAGGCCAGCGCTTCATAACCGATACGCAAGCCGCGTGCGCCAGCGCGTTCGGCCAGCAGGCGCAGGTCATCGATGAGAATCCGTTCATCGCCGACGCTATCGGCCGAGGCATTGCTGCACACCAGCACCAGGTCGGTGCCCAGTTCCTGCATCAGGTCGAACTTGCGTTCGGCCCGCTCCAGGTTGCGCGACAGGCGATCGCGGCGGCAGCCCTCGAAGTCACGAAACGGTTGGAACAAGGTGATGGCGATGCCCAGGTCGGCGCACATCTGCCTGATTTCCCGAGGGCTGCCATCGTAATAGAGAAGGTCGTTCTCGAAGATTTCCACCCCGTCAAAACCGGCGGCGGCAATGGCTTCGAGTTTTTCCGGCAGGGTACCGCTCAACGACACGGTGGCAATGGAACGCTGCATGACTTCGGCTCCCGGGACAGGCATCGGCTACAAAAGGTGCGCCGCTTTTTAAAGAGTCAGCCGATTATTGAGCTGCCGGTTTCTTTCAGCAATTCAATATGTACCATCCGGTTAGTTTTTTGGGCGATTATCGAACAAAATGCCGATCGCCGAATTGACGATTTTTTGCTCACTGCGCACCATCGCTCCCCACATCGACGCAAGCCCTGATCGCCGACGTCGATGGACAGACCCAGACCGACCATAAGAATTTCAAAAACGGGTACACGCTATGATTCCTTCCCAAAGTTCCCGCCTGGCCACTGGCCTGAGTGCCTCCACCGGCGGCGTCGGAGACAAGATCCGCGGCGCCATGACCGTGGGCAAGACCCGTTGGGGCATGCTCGCCCTGGTGTTTTTCGCCACCACCCTGAACTACATCGACCGCGCCGCCCTGGGCGTCATGCAGCCGATCCTGGCCAAGGAGATGAGCTGGACGGCGATGGATTACGCCAACATCAACTTCTGGTTCCAGGTCGGTTATGCCGTCGGTTTCGTGTTGCAGGGGCGGCTGATCGACCGGATCGGCGTCAAGCGCGTGTTCTTTTGCGCCGTGCTGCTCTGGAGCCTGGCGACCGGCGCCCACGGCCTGGCCACCTCGGCGGTGGGCTTCATGGTCTGCCGCTTCATCCTCGGCCTCACCGAAGCCGCCAACTACCCGGCCTGCGTGAAGACCACACGACTGTGGTTCCCGGCGGGCGAACGGGCCGTAGCCACCGGTATCTTCAACGCCGGGACCAATGTCGGCGCGATGTTCACCCCGATGCTGTTGCCGCTGGTCCTGCACGTGTGGGGCTGGCAGGCCGCGTTCCTGTGCATGGCAGCGCTCGGCGGGATCTGGCTGGTGTTCTGGGGCCTGAAATACTTCAACCCCGAAGACCATCCCACCGTCAAACAATCGGAGCTGGACTACATCCAGGCCCAGGACGAACCGGACCAGGTCCGCGTACCGTTCTCACGCATCCTGCGCATGCGCGGCACCTGGGCGTTCGCCCTGGCCTACTCGATCACCGCGCCGGTGTTCTGGTTCTATCTCTATTGGTTGCCGCCGTTCCTGAACCAGCAGTACAACCTGGGCATCAACGTGACCCAGATGGGCATCCCGTTGATCATCATCTACCTCACCGCCGACTTCGGCAGCGTGGGCGGCGGGATCCTGTCTTCGTTCCTGATCGGCCGCGGCCTCGATCCGATCAAGGCGCGCCTGGTGTCCATGCTGCTGTTCGCCTGCTGCATCATCGGCGTGATCATGGCCGCCGGCGCAAGCAACCTGTGGATGGCAGTGTTCGCCATTTCCCTGGCCATCGGCGCGCACCAGGCCTGGACCGCCAACATCTGGAGCCTGGTCATGGACTACACGCCCAAGCACATGATGAGCACGGTGTTCGGCTTCGGCGGCATGTGCGCGGCCATCGGCGGGATGTTCATGACCCAGCTAGTGGGTCACATCCTCACCGTGACCAACAATAACTACACCGTGCTGTTCACCCTGATCCCGGCGATGTACTTCATTGCCCTGACTTGGCTGTACTTCATGGCGCCGCGCAAGGTGCCGACCCTGGAAAACTGATACGGCTGGAGAAGACCTGTGGCGAGGGAGCTTGCTCCCGCTCGATTGCGCAGCAATCGCCTGAAAGCGGGGGCTGCTTCGCAGCCCAGCGGGAGCAAGCTCCCTCGCCACAGTGGACTGTGCTAGCCACAGGGGACTGGGCTGGCCACAAAGGGTTCTGTGGGGCGGTCACTTGCGCCGCTGTTGCCACGCCGCCGCCAACCCACTCAAGCAGATCAGGGCGATGCCCACCACGGTGGTCAGCGTCGGCGTATGGCTGAAAAACAACCAGCCCAGCAGCCCGGCAAACACGATCTGGCAGTACCCGAACGGCGCGAGCAGCGCCGGGGCGGCAAAGCGGAAGGCCTGGGTCAGCATCAGGTGCGCCGTCATCCCGCAGGCGCCCAGCGCCAGCATCATCGCTCCGTGCAACAGGCTCGGCACTTGCCAGAAGAACGGCACCAACGCGCTCATCACCAAGGTGTTGCACAGGCCGGCGAAGAAGTTGCTGGTGGTCGGGCTGTCGATCTCGCTGAGCTTTCGCGTGAGCAGTTGGTAGAAACAGAAGAACAGCGCCGAACAGAACGGCAATATCACCGCCGGGGTGAACAGATCCCCGCCCGGATGGACGATGATCAATACCCCGATAAAGCCGAAGATCACTGCGATCCATTGCCCGCGTGTCACGTGTTCGCCCAGCAATGGCACCGACAACGCGGTGACCAGCACAGGCGCGAGAAAGTTGACCGCCGTCGCCTCGGCCAGCGGGATATACAACAGCGCCGTGGTGAAGAACAGACTGGTGCCCAGCAGGCACAGCGCCCGGCCCAGTTGCCACAAAGGCCGCTTGGTCCGCAGCACCCGCAACCCCGAGCGCGGCAGGAAAATACCCGCCATCAACAATGTGTGCACCACGTAACGTGCCCAGACCACCATGATGATCGGGTAGAAACCCGAGAGATATTTCGACAAGGCGTCATGACTGGAGAACAGAAACGTCGCCACCAGAATAAGCAGGATGCCCTTGAAAGCCTGATTGACACCGGAAAGCGGAGTGCTGACGGTCATGTAGGAATCCTGCGTTGCGTGATGTGGGGTGCAAGGCTTGCCTGTGGCGGACGAGACCGCATTCAGCTGAACAATTCCGAGGCCTGGCTGGCTTGCGATAACTCCTCGGCAAACGCCAGCAAGGTCGGTGCCAGCTCATGCAACCGCGCCCGCGTCATCCGTGCGCTGGGGCCGGCAACACTCAACACGCCGATGACCCGGCCGTCCAATGGATGACGGACCACAGCGGCAATGGCCGACGTGCCGATCGCCGAGCTTTCCTCGACACAGGCATAGCCGTGTTCGCGGGCCTGGTGCAGGTACTGGAGCAGTTCAGCCGGGCTGCGTGGCGCGTTTGGCCCGGCGTCCTCCGGCACTTGCACGGCCTGGCGCGCCACCAGCGCCAACGCCTCGGCGTCACTCATGCAAGCCAGCCAGGCATGGCCCGATGCGGTATAGGACAACGGCGTCTCACGCCCCATGTCCGGGTCGTAGCGCAAGCCGGAACGGGCCCCCTGAGATTTGGCGATCCAGGTCTGGCACTCCCCTTCGATGACACCCAGGCGCACCAGTTCACCCGTTTCCTGTGCCAGGCGATCGAGCACTGGCTGGACGATGTCGGCACCGCTTCGCGACAGATAACGAAAGCCCATGGCGACCAGGCGGGTCGACAAGTGATAACGCAGGTTCTCGGGATTCTGGCGCACATAGCCCAGGCGCATCAGTTCGGCGAGCAAACGGTGGGTGGCACTCTTGGGAATCTGCAACTGTTCGGCCAAGCCTAACAGCGGCCAGCCGCGAGGGTCGCTGGCGAGGCTTTCCAGCACATTGAAAACCCGTTCGATTTGACTGCCGGCCATGGGCGATCCAAAGGTAAGTTCGGCGATTCTAGAATATGCAAAGTGTAATGCAAATTCTGGAACCGGTGCGCCATTCATTCATGCCCTGATGAACCAAACCCCGCGCCGGTTGCCTGAAAGCTCAGGCATCACGCGCATCCTGACGCCTCAAAAGCTAGACTCACCGCAACGGCAGTACAGTGACACCCCGGTCAATCAGAGGAACGCCCACATGTTATGGAAAAAAGGTCGCCGCAGTGACAACGTGGTGGACGCTCGCGGTGACGGTGGGGACGGTGGGGACGGTGGCGGGATGCGTTTCGGCGGCGGCAAGGGCTTGAGCCTGACGGCCGTCCTCCTGATCGTCGGCATCGGCTGGATCACCGGCCAGGACCCAATGCAGATTCTCGGGCAACTGGCCGGGCAGATGGATCAATCCGCACCCACCTCTTCACAGACCCGCCAGGCACCGCCGGCCAACGATGAACAGGCCGAGTTCGTGCGCTCGATCCTCGGCGATACCGAAGACACCTGGGGCCAGGTGTTCCAGCAGGCCGGACGCCAGTACCAACAACCGAAACTGGTGTTGTTCAGCGGTCGAGTCAACTCGGCCTGCGGCCTGGCCTCGTCGGCGACCGGTCCGTTCTATTGCCCGGCAGACCGCCAGGTCTACCTGGACATGAGTTTCTTCAAGGAAATGTCCCAACGCTTCGCCGCCGCCGGGGACTTCGCCCAGGCCTACGTCATTGCCCACGAAGTCGGACACCATGTGCAGACGCTGCTCGGCGTGTCGGCGAAAATCCAGGAAGCGCGCCAGCAAGGCCGGCAGATGGAGGGCGATGGTGGCTTGTTGGTACGCCAGGAATTGCAGGCCGATTGCCTGGCTGGTGTATGGGCCAACCATGCGCAAAAACGCCTGAACTGGCTTGAGCCGGGAGACATCGAGGAAGCCTTGAACGCCGCCAATGCCATCGGCGATGACCGCTTGCAGCAACAAGGCCAGGGCCGCGTGGTGCCGGACTCCTTCACCCACGGCACGTCGGCGCAGCGAGTGCGCTGGTTCAAGACCGGGTTCGCCCAGGGCCAGGTCAGCCAGTGCGACACGTTCGCGGCGAAAACCCTGTAGATGAAGTGGGGGACGTTGGTCGGGCTGGTGCTGTGCTGCGCCGTTGCCCAGGCCGAGGAACACGGCGTCAACGTGGTCGCCCAAGGGCGACTGCAGTTCAACGGCGGCGCCATGGCCGTCGGCGTAAGCCCACCGCCAGCGTCCATCCAGCGCGTGTTGATCATCCTCCACGGTCGGCTGCGCAATGCCGACACCTACCTGCACAGCGCGGAAAAGGCCGCCGGGCAGGCCGGGCAACTGGGTACCACCCTGATCATCGCCCCGCAGTTTCTCAACGAACAGGACGTGGCGCGCCATCAACTGCCCAATGACCTCCTGCGCTGGCAAGGCAACGACTGGATGGCCGGAGGCTTATCCACAGGGCCCCATCCAATCAGTTCCTTCCAGGTACTCGACGACATCGTTGCGCGAGTCAGTGACCGACAGCAGTTTCCCGAAGTGAAAGAGATCGTCATCGCCGGCCATTCCGGCGGCGCCCAGGTCGTGCAGCGCTATGCCCTGCTCGCCCACGGCCAATACCGGGTCAGCCCACGTTTTGTCATTGCCAACCCGTCGTCCTATGCCTACTTCGATGCGCAACGGCCCATGGCTTTCGACCCTGCCGGTTGCCCTGGCTTCAATCATTGGAAGTACGGCCTGCAGAACTTGCCAGCCTACGCGGCGGGGCAAACACCCGCGCAACTGGAAGATAACTACGTCAAGCGCGACATCGTCTATTTGCTCGGACAACAAGACACCGACCCGGAACATCCAGCGCTGGATAAAGGCTGCGAAGCACAAACCCAGGGGCCGTATCGGTTACTGCGCGGGCATTTCTTTTTTGACTACCTGACCCGGCGTCATCCCGAGGGGTTGAACCAGCGGCTGATCGAAGTGCCGGGGGTTGGGCATAACGGGGATGGGATGTTGACTTCGCCTGAGGGGCTGAAGGTGTTGTTTGGGCAGTAAGTTTTGTCGCGAATGACTGGGGCTTATCACGAGCAAGCTCGCGATAGCGATCGTTCAGTCAACCCAGCGCTCAAGCCAACAGCATCCGCCGCAACTCCCCACAATCGCGCGCATGCCAATCCGTCAGCTCCGGCCACGGGTTATCCGGCAAGTTCACCAACACCGTCCGCGCCCCCGCCGCACGCCCGCAGTCCAGGTCAAAGCGGTAATCGCCCACCATCACCATCGCCTCGGGCGCCACGCTCCAGGCCTCGGCCAACTTCAACAGGCCACCGGGGTGGGGCTTGGGCGGTGCTTCGTCGCGGCCCAGCACATCCTCCACGGCGAAACAGTCCGCCAGGCCGATGGCTTCGAGGGTGACGTGGGCCAGCTCGCGGGCGTTACGGGTGAGGATGCCCAGGCGATAACCGCGCCCAGCCAGCTCCCGCACCAGCTCAACCGCCCCCGGCGCTGGCCTGGAGCCCAGCGCCAGGTCCCGTTCATGCTCCAGCAGCCAAGCATGCTTGGCTGCTGCCTCATCCGCCGGTAACGCGGCCAGGTGGGTCAGGATGTCGTCTTCGGCCGGAATCGCCAGGGCCACGCGAATCGCCGCGAAGTCATGCACGGCGATCGTCAGCGTGCCATCCATGTCGAACACCCAGTGACGAATCTCGGCCAGGCTCATGCCCAGTCCTTGCGATGGCGAATCAGGCCTTCCTGGGTGACCGAGGCCACCAGTTGTCCGGCGCGGTTGAACACGCTGCCACGGGAGAACCCGCGGGAGTTGCCGGCCCACGGGCTGTCCATGGCATAGAGCAACCAGTCATCGGCGCGCAGGTCGGCATGGAACCACAAGGCATGATCGAGGCTGGCGACCTGCATGTCTTTGTGCCACACCGATTTGCCGTGGGGCAGCAGCGAAGTGGTCAACAGGCCGAAGTCCGACGCGTAGGCCAGCAGGTATTTGTGCAAGGCCGGCGAATCCGCCAGGGCGCCATCGGCACGGAACCACACGTACTTCACCGGGTCGGCCGGTTGCGGGTTGTAAGGGTCTTTTTCGGTGACAGGGCGAACCTCGATCGGCTTGGGGCACAGCAGTTTTTCGCGCATGTGCTCAGGCAGCAAGTGCGCACGTTGCTGGGTCAGTTCCAGCTCGGACGGCAGGTTCTCCGGCCCGACGACTTGCGGCATGCTGCTCTGGTGCTCGAAGCCCTCTTCGTCGTACTGGAACGAGGCACTGCAAGTGAAAATCGGGTTGCCCTTCTGGATCGCCGTCACCCGGCGCGTGCTGAAACTGCCACCGTCACGCACCCGGTCCACCTGGTAGACCACCGGCAACGCCGCGTCGCCCGGACGCAGGAAATAACCGTGCATCGAATGCACATGGCGCGCCTCTTCCACGGTCTGGCTGGCCGCCGACAACGACTGGCCCAGGACCTGGCCGCCGAACAACTGGCGAAACCCCAGGTCCTGGCTACGCCCGCGAAACAGGTTCTCTTCGATCGGTTCCAGGGTCAGCAGGTCGACCAGATCTTCCAACACGTGGCTCATTCAGACTTTCCTCACACAGCGCAAAAACCGCGCAGTCTATGCTGCGGCGGCGGATCGATAGTGGCCCGGGCCATTTGGCGGGCATTGTAAACGTCCGTGTCGGCTAACCGTGCAGGGTCTGTAGCCACTGCTCACGATTGATGCGATAGAGCACATGGTGACGCAATGGATGACCGACCGCGAGTGTCGGGTGTTCGAAATCGTCAGCCGGATCATGCTGCATGCCAATGGCCTGCATGACCTTTTGCGACGGCAAGTTATCCACGGCGGTGAACGCCACCACTTCGTCCAGCTTCAACTGGTCGAAGGCACAACGCAGGGCGGTCCACGCCGCCTCGCTGGCATACCCCAGGCCCCAGTGCTCCCGGGCCAGGCGCCAGCCAATTTCGATGGCCGGTGTGAAAGGCGCATCGAACCCGACCACACCCAGCCCGGTGAAGCCAATGAAAGCGCCAGTGTCCTTGCGCTCCAGGGCCCACAAACCAAAACCATGCTCGGCGAAATGCCCTCGCACGCGGCCAATCAGGGCGGCGCTTTCCAGGCGGCTCAGGCGCGCCGGGAAATACCGCATCACCTGCGGGTCGGCGCACATGGCGGCAAATTCCGGCAAATCATCATCGCGCCACTGCCGCAACAGCAGCCGTGCGCTTTCCAGTTGCAGTATCGGCTCCATTTTCACTCCCCTTCCATGCCCCAGAGTCTACATCGCTGGTAGGATCCGTCACTCAATCACCGCTGAAAACACCATGCCACTGCCGCTGATCTATCACGAAGACTACAGCCCCGAGTTCCCGCCGGACCATCGCTTCCCCATGGACAAGTTTCGCCTGTTGCGCGATCACCTGGTGGACAGCGGCCTGACCCGCGATGCGGATCTGCTGCGCCCGTCGCTATGTCCCCCGGACATCCTCGCCCTGGCCCACGACCGCGCTTATATCGAACGCTACATGGGCGGCGAGTTGTCTCGTGAAGACCAACGGCGACTCGGCCTGCCCTGGAGCGAAGCCCTGGCCCGCCGAACGGTTCGCGCCGTGGGCGGCTCACTCCTGGCGGCCGAGCAGGCCCTTGAGCACGGGCTGGCCTGTCATTTGGCCGGCGGCACCCATCACGCCCATTACGACCACCCGGCCGGTTTTTGCATTTTCAATGACCTGGCGGTGATCAGCCGGTATTTCCTGGCCAGCGGCCGAGTTTCGCGGGTGCTTATTTTCGACTGCGATGTGCATCAGGGCGACGGTACTGCCCGAATACTCCATGACACCCCGGACGCCGTGACAGTATCCCTGCACTGCGAAAAGAATTTTCCTGCACGCAAGGCCCAAAGCGATTGGGACATTCCCCTGCCGATGGGCATGGAAGATGGCGCTTATCTGAAGGTGGTGGACGATGCGCTCAACTACCTGCTGCCGCTCTACCAGCCCGACCTGGTGCTGTACGACGCCGGTGTCGATGTGCACAAGGACGACGCCCTCGGTTATCTGAAGCTGACCGATGCAGGCCTCGCCGCCCGGGACGAAAGCGTCATGCGCCATTGCCTGGGGCGCGACATCCCGGTGGTCGGCGTGATCGGCGGCGGCTACAGCAAGGACCGCCAGGCCCTGGCCCGCCGCCACGGGATCCTGCACCACAGCGCACAAAAGGTCTGGGCGTCATCAGGTTGTCATTGAAGTCTGGGCGCGTTACCCACAATGCCTGTGGAGCGGCCTGTGGATAACCTGAGTGAAATGGCCTACAGGCTATGTCGCTTATAGCGTGCGAACGCTTGGCTATTTTTTGATCACCACCGCTCCCGCAGGAGTTTGTGCTGATAGAATGCGCCGCTTATTCCACAGCCCCACAATTAGCCATGACCCAAGCCGCCAAGCCCTCCACCCCAAACGTCACCATCATCGGCGGCGGCCCCGCCGGCCTGATGGCGGCCGAGGTGTTGAGCCAGGCCGGGATCCAGGTCGACCTGTACGACGGGATGCCATCTGTAGGCAGGAAGTTTCTGCTGGCCGGTGTCGGCGGTATGAACATCACCCACTCGGAAGCTTTTCCGGCCTTTCTGTCCCGTTACGCCGAACGCGCGCCGAACCTCGCCCCCTTGCTGCGGGCCTTCGGCGCGGATGAGTTGTGCACATGGATTCACGGGCTGGGCATCGACACCTTCGTCGGCAGCTCCGGACGGGTATTTCCTACCGACATGAAAGCAGCCCCGCTGCTGCGCGCCTGGCTCAAGCGCCTGCGCGATGCCGGCGTGACGATTCACACCCGCCATCGCTGGCTTGGCTGGCACCCCGACGGCAGCCTGAGGATCGCAGCGCCAGAGGGCGAAAAAACCCTGCAACCTGATGCGACGTTGCTGGCGCTGGGCGGCGGCAGTTGGTCACGGCTGGGCTCCGATGGCGCCTGGATGTTGCCATTGGAACAGCGCGGTGTAGTCCTTGCGCCTTTGCAACCGAGCAATTGCGGATTCGAAGTGCAGGCCTGGAGCGATCTGATGGTCAGCAAATTCGCAGGCGCCCCGCTGAAAAACATCGCCATCGGCCTGAACGACGATGTACCGCGCCTCGGCGAATGCGTGATCACCGCCACCGGCATCGAAGGCAGCCTGATCTACGCCCTGTCGGCAGCGATTCGCGAAGCCATCAACCAACACGGCAGCGCGACCATTCATCTGGATCTGCTGCCAGGCCGACCTGTGGATAAAATCCAGCAAGCCCTGAGCAAGCCTCGCGGCTCGCGCTCGATGGCCAAGCACTTGCACAGCCAGTTGGGGATCGACGGGGTCAAGGCTGCGCTGTTGCGTGAACTCACGCCAGCTGATTGCTTTGCTGAGCCGGCGCGGCTGGCCCAGGCGATCAAGGCCTTGCCATTGTCCCTGGTGAAAACCCGCCCGTTGGATGAAGCCATCAGCAGCGCCGGTGGCGTGACCTTCGAAGCCCTGGACGAACGCCTGATGCTCAAGCAGATACCCGGCGTTTTCTGCGCCGGGGAAATGCTCGACTGGGAAGCGCCCACCGGCGGCTACCTGCTCACGGCCTGTTTTGCCAGTGGCCGGGCGGCGGGGTTGGGGATGAAGGAGTTTCTGCGAAACAGCTGCAAGCTATAAGCTGCAAGCTGCAAGCAAACCGCTTCTAACTTGCAGCTTAAGACTGGCAGCTGCCCCCTAAGGCTTGCGCTTACGCGGCCCGGTATTGAACACCGGTACTTTGCGCACCGGCTTGACCGAAGGCTCCACAGGCGAGGAGTCGCCGCTGTCCACCCACTTGCCCAGGTTGCGCTTGCCGCCGCCACCGGAGGTTTTCGGTTTCTTCGGCTTTTTCGGTTTCTTGATCACCTGGCCGCTGGCATCGGTGTCGGGCACACGGTGCTCAGGCTCGAAGTCTTGTTCCATCTGGCGAGGCAACGTCTGACGGGTCAACATCTCGATGGCTGACAGCAAATTCACTTCATCGGCGCAGACCAGGGAGATTGCCTGCCCTGTAGCGCCCGCCCGGCCGGTACGGCCGATACGGTGGATGTAGTCCTCGGCCACGATCGGCAGGTCGAAGTTCACCACCAACGGCAAATCTTCGATATCCAAGCCACGGGCAGCGACGTCGGTCGCCACCAGGATCTGCACTTCGCTGGCCTTGAAGCGGTCCAGTGCGCGCTGGCGGGTGGCCTGGGGTTTGTCACCGTGGATGCCGTCGGCGTTGACGCCCAGGCCCTGGAGTTTTTCCACCAGCGCATCGACGCCGTTGCGGGTCTTGGCAAAAACCAGCACCTGCTTCCACTTGTGCTTGCGCATCAAGTGCACGAACAGTTCCGGCTTGCGCTTCTTGTCCACCGTCACCACCCATTGCTTGACGGTGTTGGCGGCGACGTTGCGCGGGCTCACTTCAATGCTCAGCGGATCGTTGAGCATCTGCCCAGCCAGCAGGCGGATCGCGTCGGAGAAGGTCGCCGAGAACAGCAGCGTCTGGCGCTTCTTCGGCAGGGCCTTGTAGATATTCGCCAGCTCCTCGGAGAAGCCCAGATCGAGCATGCGGTCGGCTTCGTCCAGCACCAGGGTCTGCAACTGGTTGAACTTCAGCGCATTCTGACGGAACAGGTCGAGCAGACGCCCTGGCGTGGCGACCAGCAGGTCGACGCCTTTGCGCAACTTCATCATCTGCGGGTTGATGCTGACACCGCCGTACACGGCGTAGGTGCTCAGCGGCAGGTTTTGCGCGTACTGACGCACGCTTTCATGGACCTGCTCGGCCAGCTCACGGGTCGGCACCAGGATCAGCGCTCGCACCGAGTTGGCCGCGACCTTCGGTCCTTCGGTGGTTAGCAACTGCAGCAGCGGCACGGCGAAACCGGCGGTCTTGCCGGTGCCTGTCTGGGCCGCGGCCATCAAGTCGCGACCGGCCAGCACCGCCGGCATGGCTTGGGCCTGCACTGGGGTCGGGGTCTGGTAACCGAGCGTCTCGAGGGCGCGCAGCAAGGGTTCGATCAGGCCAAGAGTGGCGAAAGTCATGGAAGTACCGTAGGAAAAATCAGCGCATGGTGTGCAATGCGCGGCAGTTTACCCTAAATCAGGAAGCGGCCGGCGCAGGCTTGGGTTTGCGCCACTGCGGCAAACCGATCAACACCACGGCACTGATGATCACCAACATCGCCACACTTTCTTCAGCGCCAATGGTTTCACCCGCGAACACGATCCCCAGCAACACCGCCACGGCTGGGTTGACGTAGGCATAACTGGTGGCCGCCGCCGGGCGCACATGTTTGAGCAGGTACATGTAGGCATTGAAGGCAACGATCGAGCCGAAGCAGGTCAGGTAAGCCAAGGCAAACCAACCTTCCAGCGGCGGCATACTGTCCAGGTGCTCGCCGCTGGCCACACTGCCGATCAACAGCACCACACCGCCTACCAGCATTTCCACGGCACTGGCCATCGCCCCTGCCGGCAACGGCAAGTGTTTGCTCAGCACCGAACCGAAGGCCCAGGAGGCCGCCGCGAATACCAGCAAGGTCGCACCCAACGGGCTGGACTGCAGATTGGAGCCCAGGTTGAGCATCGCGATGCCAATCAACCCCAGTACAATGCCCGCCCATTCCAGACGCGTGTTACGCGCGCCCCAGAAATATCCGCAGAGCAAGGTAAACAAAGGCACCGTCGCCACGGCCAACGCCGCCACCCCGGACGCCACGCCCGTGTGCTCGGCCACACTGACCGCGCCGTTACCGAAACTGAGCAACAGCACGCCGATGATAGCCCCGGCCTTCCATTGCGCCCAGGTCGGTGCCGGTGCCCCGCGCCAGCGCAGGAAGCCATACATCAGCGAACCGGCCAGCACAAAACGAATCCCGGCCAGCAACAGCGGCGGCCAATGCTCCACACCGATGCGAATCACCAGGTAGGTCGAACCCCAGATGACGTACAAGGCAAAAAAGGCAGCAATCAATGGCAAGGGAAAACGGCGTGGGCCAGGCATGTTCAGCTCGAAGTCAGGACAATGAGAGTCGCTATTCTAGAAAGGCGACAGACGGAAAATAAGTTACAAAACCTGTTTATCCCACCCATACACTTTTCAAAACATGGAGATTGGCGCTATAAACCGCGCTTTCGAAAGTCACGTCACTTGGAAGCCAATACATGGATAAATACGACCGCATGCTGCTCGCCGCCCTGCTGGAAAACGGTCGTGCGTCCTACGCCGAACTGGCCCGCAAAGTGAACCTGTCAGCCCCGGCCGTGGCCGAGCGGGTCAGCAAACTGGAAGCCAGCGGCGTCATCACCGGTTATCAAGCCAAAGTCGACATGGCGAAGATCGGCCTGCCGGTACAGTGCGTCATCGAATTGCGGATGAACCAGCACGGCAACCAGAAGACCTACGACGAACTGTGCAAGATCCCGCAACTGACCGAGTGCCATCGGGTGACAGGCGACCCGTGCGTGATCATGCAAGCGGCGGTGGGCTCGATGCCGGAACTGGAAGAACTGATCAACCGCATCGCCAAGTTCGGCTTCAGCAAGACTTCGATCGTGCTGTCCAGCGCCATTGAAAAGCGTGTGCCGTTGGGGCAGTTGGAAGGCAATGGGAAATAACCGTCAACCTTGACCAGATCATTCCCACGCTCTGCGCGGGAATGCAGCCCAGGACGCTCCGCGTCCCATCAAGCGCCGAACGCAGAGCGTCCGTTGAGGCATTCCCACGCGGAGCATGGGAATGATCAAACTGTGGAGCAAGCCCGCTCCCACAGTTGGTTGTGGTGTGTTTAGAACCCGCGATGGCGCTTGAGGTGCTCATTGATTTTCGCCGCCGGCACTTTCTGCAGACTGCACAGCAGATCATGGGACAACTCCCGCAGCCCATGCTTTTGCCGCAATTCCGAAGCCAGGTGCGCGGTGAGGTTGGCGGCCATTTCGGCATCGGCCATGGCGCGGTGAGCCTGGCCGGTATGGGGCAGGCCGGCGAAAGCGTTGAGCGTGCCGAGCTTGTGGTTCGGCGCCGCCGGCATCAGGCGCCGGGCCAGCAACAGCGAGCAGGCAAAATTCTGCAGGCGGGTGCGCTTGATCCGTCCCAGTTCAAAGTCCCAGAATTTCTGATCGAACGCGGCGTTGTGGGCCAGCAGCGGCGTGATGCCAACGAATTCGTTGACCTCGTTCATCACTTTTTCCGCCGACGGGGCGCTGCGCAGCATGGCGTTGCTGATGCCGGTCAATTGCTCGATAAACGCAGGGACGCGCACACCGGCATTCATCAGGCTCTGGTAGCGGTCGACGATCCGGCCTTGCTCGAGCATCACCACCGCGATTTCAGTGGCCCGGCAACTGCTGCTCGGGGTGATGCCGGTGGTTTCAAAGTCGATGACTGCGATGCGTTCCAAACCTTTTGAACTCCGTGAAAATCAATTCTTGAGCAGCAACGCGCCTTCGATCGGCACGTAGCGGCTGGCGGCGCGGATCAGCGAGTTGGCGGTCAGACCCGGCACGCCATAGGCCACGGCCTGCACGCCGTGCTTGGTGATGATGCGTTCGAGCAACATGTCGAAATCGCCGTCGCCGGAGGCCAGCACCACTTCGTCGACGTGGTCGGCGGCGTCCATGATGTCCAGCGTGATGCCCACGTCCCAGTCCCCCTTGGCCGAGCCGTCGCTGCGCTGGATATAAGGCTTGAGCTTCACGACAAAGCCCAGGTTGCGCAGGATCTGCTGGAATTGCTGCTGCTTGCTGTCACCGCGATCGATCGCGTAGGCATAGGCCTCGACGATCTGCCCCTGCTTGCTGACATCAGCCCACAGCGCGGCGTAGTTGAAATGGCAACCGTAGGCTTGGCGCACGGTGTAGTAGAGGTTCTGGACATCGGCGAACACTGCAATTTTTTTCACCGCGTTTCCTCTTGGATGCACACGCACACAGGCCACCAGGGCCGAAAAGTCGCCCAGTATGCCAGCCCGAAGGATTGTTCCGCGAATAATCGGCCCGAGGCGCCTGTGCGCCCCGGACGAATGGCAGGTCAGACGAAGGAGTCGTCGTCGCCGAAGGAAGATGAATCGTCACTGTAGTCCGCGTCGCTGAACCCGCCCTGGTCGTTGCCGTAGGTGTCGTTGTCAGCCACGCGCGGGTCATCGCCCCAACCGTTGCCTGCGGTATCGTTGACCGGTTGCGCCGGTTCTTCCTTGATGACCTCGACGATTTCCTGCGGTTGCTGGTTACTGTGAAACAGGCTGCTGATGCCTTGGGCCAGCATCACGCCGCCGGCCACGCCCGCCGCGGTTTTCAGGGCGCCGCCCAGGAAGCTGCCCGCTGCCGGGGCCTGCTGCTGCGGTGCGCCATAATTGCCGGGCGGCGCGCCGAAGCCCGGTTGGGGCTGGGCATTGAAGGACGGCTGCGCCGGTTCGCGCCAGCCTCCGCCACTGGATGTCGGTGCGCTTGTCGGGCGTGAGTCCCGGGCACTGCCACCAAAAATGCTCGACAGAAAGCCTCCGCCACCGCTGGGCGCCGATGGCTGGGAACGGGCCCGTTGCAGCTCGGCCTGCAATTGCTCGGTTTGCTGAGTGAGTTGCTTGTTCTGTTCATCAAGGCGCTTGATCGCGGCCTCCTGCACCAGAATCGCCTGGGCCATGAAATAGCCCGCCGCTGGCTGGCTGGCCAGGTGTTCCTTGATCCGCGCCTCGGCCTGGGCGTCGCGCGGGGCTGAATCCTTTTCGGCCTGTTGCAGCCGTGAAAACAGTCCATCGATCAGGGTTTGTTCTTCGCTGTTCATGGCGACCTCATTAGATTGCCGGGTAGAAACCATTCCGATCCCGAAGACCGGTGCCCATCAGTAATGGGGCTCGCCGTAAAGCTTTCAATGGTCTTTACCTGATGTTTACGTTTGCTTGTGCGGGCGCCTGATCGGTTAAAGTGTCGGACCGCTTTTGAACTGCGATACCGACTCATGAATCCGTTTGACGTGCTGCGCGACTCTTTGTATTTCTTCAAGCGCCATCTGGGCCGAATCGCCCAACTGTGCCTGCCGCTGGTCATACTCGAGGCGTTGCTGCAGCAAGGCGTGGACAGCGCCCTCGGCCCCGACGGCTTTCCCGGCTACAGCGTGATCGTCGGGCTGCTGGTGTACCCCTTGTACACCGCCGCGCTGATCCTGTTCCTCGACGCCCGCAGCCGCGGTGAAGCACCACGCACCCGTGACCTGCTCGCAACGGCCCTCACCCTGTGGCCACGCTTTGCCTTGCTGACGGCGCTCAACACGCTGTTGATCCTGGTGGGGCTGTCGCTGTATTTCCTGCCGGGCTTATGGCTAATGGTGACCCTGGCCTTCAGTGAATACCTGTTGGTCCTCAGGGGACTGCCTCCCCTGGCGGCGATGAAGGAAAGCCTGAACATGTCCCGCGGCAACTTCTGGCGGATCCTGCTGTGCATCCTCTGTGTGATGGGCCCGCTGTGGCTGCTCAAGGGGGTCAGCGTCTCGGTGTACCCGCCGCCCCAGAATCCTTTGCTCAGTTTGCTGATCGAAAGCGTTCACAGCTTCTTGCAACTGTTCACCAGCGTGGTGCTGTTCCGCATGTTCATGTTGATCGAAGCCAAGCCTGACAACCGCTGATCGCACACTGCGAAGGCCCTGGGCTTGGGCTTGAGAACCGCTCTCGGTTATGCTCGGGAGCACTTTCGCGTTTCGCCCATAAGCCGAGCCATGACCCGTCTACTGCGCTACACCTTGCTGGGCCTGCTGTTGATCCTCAGCCTGGCCGCCCTGTCGATCTACGGCCTGACCTGGCGGCCACAACCCCGGGAAACCTTGCCGGTCAGTTGCACCGCCAACGCAGCACCGCTGGTGCCCGGCCAGGCCTTGAAGGTGATGACCTGGAACGTGCAGTTCCTCGCCGGCAAACGCTACGTGTTCTGGCACGACCTGGCCCAGGGCAACGATGAAAGCCCGACCCTGGAAGACATGGCCTTCAGCCTCGACGAAGTGGCACGGGTCATCCGCGATGAGCAACCGGACGTCGTGCTGCTCCAGGAACTGGACAAGGGCGCCAAGGCCAGCGATTACCAGGACCAGCTCAAGCTGTTGCAGGAGCGGCTGGCTGACCTCTATCCGTGCGGCACCAGCACTTTCGACTGGAAGGCCGACTTCACCCCCGATCCACACATCTTCGGCAGCGTCGGCCGGCAACTGGCGACCCTGAGTCGCTACCGCATCGACCATGCCGAACGGGTACAACTGCCGGTGGCAGACGCCAACATCATCAGCCGTCAGTTCCAGCCCAAAAATGCCTTGTTGGTGAGCTATCTGTCGCTGAGCGGCGGCGGCCAACTGGCGGTGCTCAACACCCATCTGGAACGGGCCACCGAGCCGGACGAAACCCTGCCCAGACAAATCACCGCCGTGGCCAAGGCCTTGGATAAACTCGAATCCGCTGGCACACCCTGGCTGATCGGCGGCGACTTCAACCTGCTGCCCCTGGGCCAGTACCGGCGCCTGCCGTCCGAGCAACGCACGCCCTACTCCGCCGACAGCCCCTTGCACCTGTTGTGGGACAAATACCCGATGATCCCCACCAACAACGAGGCCAGCGGCATCGACCGCGCACACTGGCTGACCCACTACCCGAACGACCCCGGCCTCAACGGCCCCGACCGTACTGTCGACTACCTCTTCTACAGCCCGCGCATCAAGCGGGTCGAAGCCCAGGTGCGACAGGACGATACCTTGCGAATCTCCGATCACTTGCCGGTGATTGCACGGTTCCTATTGCCGGCTGCACCTTAGCAGGATTCACCTAAGCCCCCTGTGGTAGCCGAGCTTGCTCGCGATGGCGGCGGATCAGCAGCATTGTTATTGATTGACACACCGCTATCGCGAGCAAGCTCGGCTCCCACAGAATTTGTATTGCATACCCTGAATTGCCTCAGCTTATTTACGCGGCTTGACCCGCGCCGTCGCCTCCGCCACCAGCGGATCATCCGGCCAGTAGTGCTTGGGGTAGCGCCCCTTGAGGTCCTTCTTCACCTCGGCGTAGGTGCTGCGCCAGAAGTTCGCCAGGTCCTGGGTGACTTGCACCGGTCGGCGCGCCGGTGACAGCAGGTGCAGCTTGACCACCTGCCGCCCGCCAGCGATGCGTGGGGTGTCGGCCAGGCCGAAGAGCTCCTGCAAGCGCACCGCCAGGATCGGCGGATGCTCGCTGTAGTCCAGGCGGATCGACGACCCCGAAGGCACGCTCAAATGGTGCGGCGCCAGTTCATCCAAACGTTGCGGCAGGGGCCAGGGCAACAGGTTGTGAACGATGCTCGACAAGTCCAGGTTGGCAAAATGGCTGAGGCGCGAGACTCGGCCCAGATACGGCATCAACCAATGTTCGAGGCTGCCCAGCAACGCACTATCGCTGACATCCGGCCATTGGCTCTCGCCCTTGGCGTCCAGGTCCAGGCAACGCAGCAGCGCCACCCGCGCCTGCCATTGCCGCAGTTCCGGGGTCCAGGGCAATAATTCCAGGCCCTTGCGCCGCACCAGGTTCACCAGGGCCTGGCTACGGGCAGACTCATCCAGGCCAGTCAGCGGTTCGCGGCTGAGCACCAGTTCGCCAACCTTGCGCTGGCGCTCGGCGCGCAGCACGCCTTCGCGCTCATCCCAATCCAGTTGATCCACCGTGTGCACCTGCTCGGCCAATACCGAGTCGAACAGTGCCGGGTCGAAATCCGTCGCCAAGTAGATCCGTTCTTCCCGCTGCCCCTGGCGGCTGCCCAGGTCGGCGATCACCAGCCACGCTTGTTTCATCAGGCTGTCAGCCTCGGCAAACAACGCCGCACGGCCGTTGGCCAGGCGATATTCCGCGCCGCCGGGGCGGCGCTGCTGGGCGACGCGGTCCGGATAAGCCAACGCCAGCAGTGCACCGAGCCAGCGCGGGTGATCGGGATCGGCGACGGCTTCTTCGGCCTTGCCCCGCAGGTAACCGCGATATTGCCGGGCCAGTTGTCGCGCCCGCTGCACCCCGCCCTGGGCACCGCGCGCCGCGCGTTCTTCGCCGGACAGCAGCACCAGACGACTGTGCAAGTCCGCGCCGGCGCCGCGCAGAATATCGCGCTCGCCCAACAGTGCGGCGACGTTGCAGGCCATGTCCGCCAGCCCCAGCGCCTGACCGCGCAACAGCAGATGAGCGATACGCGGATGGGCCGGCAGCTCGGCCATGGCCTGGCCGTGGCGGGTCAGTTGCTCGCCCTCCAGCGCGCCGAGGCGTTGCAGCAGATCCTGGGCCTGGGCATAGGCGGCGGTGGGCGGGATGTCGAGCCAGACCAATTGCGCCGGCGTCACGCCCCAGCGCCCCAACTGCAGGGCCAATCCGGCCAGATCCGCCGACAGAATCTCCGCGCTGCCATAGGCGGCCAATTGTTCATGCTGGTCTTCGGACCACAATCGATAGCAGACACCAGGCTCCAGACGCCCGGCCCGACCGGCCCGCTGGGTGGCGCTGGCTCGGGAAATGCGCTGGGTGTCGAGCCGGGTCATGCCGCTGCCCGGGTCGAAACGCGGCACCCGGGCCAGTCCGGCGTCGATCACCACTCGCACGCCATTGATGGTCAGGCTGGTTTCGGCGATGTTGGTGGCCAGTACCACTTTGCGCTGGCCGGGCGGCGCGGGGTCGATGGCAGCGCGCTGAGCGGCGAGGTCCAGTTCACCGTGCAGCGGACAGAGCAACACATTGCCGCCCTCGCCCAAGGCCTCGGCCAGTTGCTGATGGACCCGGCGAATCTCCGCCTGCCCGGGCAAGAACACCAAGACGCTGCCGGTTTCATCGTGCAGTGCTTCCAGCACGGTCTGCACCAGCCGCGGCTCGACGAACTCGCCGGGCTGGAACGGCCGCCCCCAACGCACCGTCACCGGGAACATGCGGCCTTCGCTGCGCAGGATTGGCGCATTGTCCAGCAACCCGGCCAGGCGCTCACCTTCCAGGGTGGCGGACATCAGCAGGATCTTCAGTGGCAGGTCTTCGCGAAACAGCTCCCGACCGTTGAGGCTCAAGGCCAGGGCCAGGTCGGCGTCGAGACTGCGCTCATGGAATTCATCGAAAATCAGCAGCCCTACGCCTTCCAGCGCCGGGTCGTCCTGCAAGCGCCGGGTGAGGATGCCTTCGGTGACCACTTCAATGCGGGTCTTGGGGCCGACCTTGCTGTCGAGGCGAATCCGGTAGCCGACGGTTTCACCGACCTTTTCCTTAAGCTCGCTGGCCAGTCGCTCGGCCGCCGCCCGTGCCGCCAGGCGCCGGGGTTCGAGCATCAGGATGGTCTGCCCGGCCAGCCAGGGCTCGTTCAGCAAGGCCAGGGGAACACGGGTGGTTTTACCGGCACCAGGCGGCGCTTCGAGCACGGCTTCGTGGCGCGATGCCAAGGCTTGACGCAGGGCGGGTAAAACTTCATCAATCGGCAAAGAAATCATGCTGGCTCCAAAACAGAGGGCCGAGTATAACGGCGAACTGTTTAGCGTGGTCTGGACTCCAACCAGCAACGCCTTTACCTGTTCAGGAGATTGCTATGCGTATTCCCTTTCGCGTGATCGGTGGCGTGCTGGTCGCCTCCCTGCTGACTCAAATCAGCGCCTGTGGCTCGATCTTCTACCCGGACCGTCGCGGCCAGATCGACGGCAAGATCGACCCGGCCATCGCCGCCCTCGATGCCGTCGGCCTGCTGTTCTACATCATCCCCGGCCTGATCGCCTTCGCGGTGGACTTCGCCACCGGCGCCATTTACTTCGAGCCGGGCAAAAGCGTCCAGATCGAGCCAGAAAAACTCAAGCCGGCCATCAACCCCGACGGCACCGTCAATAACCACGTGTTGCAGGCGATCCTGGAACGCGAACTGGGCCGCAGCTTCCCGCTGGACGATCCTCGGCTGATCCAGCACAAGGGCAGCGCGCAACAACTGGCCGCCCTCGGCCTCAAGCCCGCCGCATGACAAGCGCTACTGAAGGAACGACCGCGCCATGACCACCAGCACCGAACACGCCCGCCTGCTGCGCCTGGCCACCCGGGCTTCGGTGGCCGTGGCGCTCATCCTGGTCGTCGCCAAGGCGCTGGCCTGGTGGCTGAGCGGCTCGGTGAGCATGCTTGCCGGCCTGACCGACTCGGCATTGGACGGCGTCACCTCGCTGCTCAATCTGCTGGCGGTGCATTACGCCCTGCGTCCCGCCGATGATGATCATCGTTACGGCCATGGCAAGGCCGAATCCCTGGCCGGCATGGCCCAGGCGCTGTTTATCGGCGGCAGTGCCTTATTGATTGCCTTGCAGGCTTTCGAGCGGCTGAAAAACCCGGTGCCGGTGGATGCCCCCTGGCTGAGCGTCGGCGTGATCGTGTTTTCCCTCGGGCTGACCCTGGCGCTGCTGGCGTTGCAGCATCGGGTCATCCGCGCCACCGGTTCCAACGCCGTGCGTGCCGACTCGCTGCACTATCGCTCCGACTTGTTGCTTAACGGCAGCATCCTGGTGGCGCTGGTGCTGGCCGGGTTTGGCTGGTATCAACTGGACGCCTGGTTCGGCCTGGGGATCGCCATTTACATTCTGTGGAGCGCCGTCCAGATCGCCCGGGAAAGTTTCGCCGTACTGATGGATCAGGAACTGCCGCCCGACGTCAGCCAGCACATGCTGGAACTGGCCTGTGCCGTGCCGGGCGTCGTAGGCGCCCATGACCTGCGCACACGGATTTCCGGTAACCACTGGTTCGTGCAGTTGCACCTTGAACTGCCGGGGGAATTGACCCTGTCAGTGGCCCACGGCATCAGCGACCAGGCCGCCGACGCGATCCATCGCGCCTACCCGAAAGCCGAAGTGCTGGTTCACGCTGATCCGCTGGAAGTGGTCAACGGCGCCAAGGCCTGATCCCCGAGGCCCGACACAGAACCTGTGGCGAGGGAGCTTGCTCCCGCTCGGTTGCGCAGCGACCGAAAAATCTTGGGGCCGCTTCGCAGCCCAGCGGGAGCAAGCTCCCTCGCCACAAAAGGGGATCTGCGCTAAATCAATAAGTCACCTGATACCCACGGCTGCTCAAGCAACTGCCCTGGGCCTGGCGATAGGTCTGCACCACTTCCGGCGCCGGCGGGTAGGTGTAGCGACGTGGATCGAAACCACTCTGCTGCACCGCCCAGCGATAGCAATCGTACCCGTCCTGGTTGACCTGCTCGGGCGACTGGCCGTTGGCCGGATACGCCACCACATCGAAACTGTTGCCCTGGGGTTGCGGCTGCGGGTTGGCGACCGGCGCATCGACCACGACGTAATCCTGGGTGTTGGCTTCGTAGATGTAATAGGCGCCGGCGGCAAGAAAGAACAGCGAACTGCCGATCCACACCTCCCGAGCGTAATCCGGCAGATACCGGGTACGAATGCCCCGCGGTGGCGCGACCACGACATAGCGCGGCCCTTGCGGGCGATACCAGTAGCCGCCGGAATAGAAATAATCCTGGCCGCGATAAGGCACGCGGTAGTTGCGATCCGGGAAACGGTCGATCACGTACCCCGGGCGGTACTGCGGGCCCGGGCCCCAGCCATTGCCATGCCCGTCCGGGCGGCCGGGCCAATGCTGTTCAGGGCGGTTGTCATGGCTTGGGCGTGGCCCGCCGCTGGGATAGCCATCGCTGCGACGCGGGATATCACGGTAATACCCCGGTTGCGGTTCGCGGGTCTGGGTCACGCTGTCGGGCCGGCCCTGGATCGGCAGGTTGTTGCCGGGCTGCGGCTGCGGCTGCGGACGGCCATGGGCGTTGGGATCCTGGGGCGGACGCTCATACCGCTGTTCGCCACCCTGGTATTGAGGTTGTGGCCTGACCTCGAACTGACGGCTGTTGTCGCCCCGAATGATTTCGTTGTTTTGCGACCGTTGCTGCGCCGGGTAACCCTGGCCGTTGCCACCGCGCCCGTCCGGGCCGCGATTGCCATCCGGGCCGCCACGGTTTTGCTGATCGTCGGCCATTCCCTGCGCACTGACACTTGCCCACAACAGACCAACACCTGCCAAACGCCAGATGCGCGACTTCATGAAATTCCTCACAACGGTTCAGGGCCTGATGATAAGACTCGGAAAAGCCCAGGCCGGTTCTGCGATAGGTTATCAGCCACGGGGTTTATTTCGCAGGCATTAAAAAAGGGAGACCCGTCGGCCTCCCCTTGAGAATTTCGTCCGTGCTCGACGCTTATGACGTCGGCTCACCTCACGCCGTCTTCTGGACAGTGTGCAGCTCGGGGGTCTGCCAACACCGGTGGGTGCCGCGACCGCAGCCGGCCTGATTGGGCGGGCTGCACTGGACTGTTTGTCCGAGCAGTGATCTTGGTGATAAGAATAAGCCTGGGGCGCCGGCAGAGGATTGCTAAGATTGCGGAAATAAACATCACTTGCGCAATTTTTAACCCTGGATAGATAATCTTCCGCAATTATCCAGATAAAGGCCCGACCGATGAGCAAACTCGACCGTTACGACCTGAGCATTCTGGCGGAATTGCAGCGCGATGCGCGCATCTCCAACCAGGAACTGGCCGAACGCATCGGCCTGTCGCCCTCCCCCTGTTCGCGACGGGTCAAGCAATTGGAGGATGACGGCTACATCACGCGCCAGGTTGCCCTGCTCGACCGCAAAATGCTGGGCCTGAGCCTGACCGCCTACGTATTGATCGGGATGGACCGTCACACCCCCGAGCGTTTCGAGAACTTCGAAGCGGCCATCCGCAACCTGCCGCAAGTGCTGGAATGCAGCCTGGTCACCGGGATGGACGCGGATTACCAACTCAAGGTGGTGGTACCGGATATGGACCATTACCAGAAACTGCTGCTGGGGCATCTGACCCGGATCGATGGCGTCACCAGCGTGCGTTCGAGCTTTGTACTGAACCAGGTGCTCAACAGCACCGAGTTGCCTTTGACTCACCTGCGCAGCTGACCGCTTTTTGTGGCGAGGGAGCTTGCTCCCGCTGGGTTGCGAAGCGACCCCAAGCTTCGGCCGGATTGCCAGTGGACCGGTTTGCGACTGCTGCGCAGTCGAGCGGGAGCAAGCTCCCTCGCCACAGCCCAGCCGATGAATAGCTGCGACACACCGCCGCAGGCCAATCCCGCGTCCGCGCCTCATGCCTTATACTCGCCGCGCCTTTTCAACCCCGCTTACGCCGGAGTGTCCTGATGGATCCTGCTGTTTTCGAAGAGTGGATGATGACCGGCCTGGTCAGCATCCTGATCATTTTCATGGGTTTCATCGTCTGGGACCTGGCGAAGAAATCCAAGGCCGGGCGTTTCGGCTCGTTCATTCTGTTTTTTGTGCTGGGGTTGGGCGTGGCGGCGTTCGTGATCAAGAGCGTGGTGATCGGCCTGATCGAGTCCGGGACGTTATAAGCGCGCCGGCACTTCCCTCCACTGGCCCTGATCGAGTCCTTCGAGGGTCCAGTCGCCGATCCTGACCCGCACCAAGCGCAGTGTCGGCAGGCCCACCGCGGCGGTCATGCGCCGTACCTGGCGGTTGCGCCCTTCGCGGATCACCAGTTCCAACCAACTCGTGGGTACGCTTTTACGAAAGCGCACCGGCGGGTTGCGCGGCCATAACTGCGGCTCGTCCAACTGGCGCGCCTCGGCTGGCAAGGTCATGCCGTCGTTCAACGCCACCCCATCGCGCAAACGCTGCAACTGTTCGGCATTCGGTTCGCCTTCCACCTGCACCCAATAAGTCTTGGCCAGCTTGTGCTTGGGGTCGGCGATACGCGCCTGCAACTGCCCATCATTGGTGAGCAACAGCAAGCCTTCGCTGTCACGATCCAGCCGCCCGGCCGGGTAGATGCCCGGTACGTCGATAAAATCCTTGAGCGTCGCCCGCCCTTCACCGTCACTGAATTGCGTCAGCACATCGAAGGGTTTGTTGAACAGGATCAGCTTCGGCTCGGCCGGCGGGGCCTTGGCCACACGGCGCGGGGCGGAGGCTGGAAGCTTCGCGCCAGGGCGACGGGAAGCGGGGCGTGGAGGACGGGGCATGGTGGCACGGCATCTAACGGTCAGGACCGCCAATGCTAGTGGTCTGACCGCTAAATAACCACCGCCGTATCAACGGAACGGCGGCTCGTCGAAGCTGCGCAGCTTGCGCGAATGCAACGAGTTGAGTTCCGTGCGCAACAGGTCCAACGCCTCGATGCCAATCTTCAGGTGCTGGTTGACCGCTCGCTCATAGAACGCGTTGGCCGAGCCCGGCAGCTTGATTTCGCTGTGCAGCGGCTTGTCCGAAACACACAGCAACGTGCCGTACGGCACCCGCAAGCGATAACCCTGGGCGGCGATGGTGCCGCTTTCCATGTCCACCGCCACGGCGCGGGACAGGTTGATCAACGGGCGCTCCTGGGCCCAGCGCAATTCCCAGTTACGGTCGTCGTAGGTCAGTACGGTGCCGGTGCGCAGGCGTTTCTTCAACTCGTCGCCCTTTTCGCCAGTGACGTTGGCCGCCGCTTGCTGCAAGGCCATCTGCACTTCGGCCAGGGCCGGAATCGGAATGTTCGGCGGCACCACGCGGTCGAGGATCCCGTCGCGGCGCATGTAGGCGTGGGCCAGCACGTAGTCGCCAATGGTCTGGGACTGCCGCAGCCCGCCGCAGTGGCCGATCATCAGCCAGCAATGGGGCCGCAGCACGGCCAGGTGGTCGGTGATGTTCTTGGCGTTGGACGGGCCGACCCCGATGTTCACCAGGGTCACGCCATGGCCATCATTGGTTTGCAGGTGATAGGCCGGCATCTGGTAACGGTGCCAGACCACGCCGGCAGCGATGGCCGATGCTTCTCCATGGTCCATGTTCTTGTCGATGATCACGTTGCCCGGCAGGACCATGCGCACAAAGCGCGGGTCGCTGCGCAGTTGCTCCAGGCCATGGACGATGAACTGGTCGACATAGCGGTGGTAGTTGGTCAGCAGGATCCACGGCTGCACATGGCGCCAGTCGCTGCCGGTGTAGTGCACCAGCCGGCGCAGGGAAAAATCCACCCGCGCCGCGTCGAACAGCGCCAGGGGCAGCGGGTCGGTGTTTTCCCAATCATAGAGGCCGTCGGCAATGCCATCGGTGGCGGCCGACAGGTCGGTGCTGGGGAAAACTCGTGCCAGCACGGCGGCGGTCACGCCGGAGCCGGCCAGTTCGTCGCCCTGCTCCACCACGTACGGGTACGGAATGTTCTGCTCGCTGACGCCCACTTCCACGGTGACGGTAAAGTCGTGCATCAGCGGGACCAGCTGCTCCAGCAGGTATTTACGGAAGGCGCCGGGGTGGGTGACGGTGACACTGTAGGTGCCGGGCAACTGGACCTTGGCATAGGCGCGGGTGGTTTGCGGGACTTCGCCGTGGCAGTGGTAGGTCAGGCGCAAGGCGGGATAGCGAAACAACGCCCTTTGCTCGGCATCCGGCTCGACGCGATCCTTGAGATAACGCATCAGCGCCTGGTTCAACGCGGTGGTCGCACGTTCGTGCAGGGCCGCCAGACGATCCACGGCTTGTTCGGCGGTTTGAACGACAATAAACGCTTCGGTCACGATCAGCTTCCTGTGTTCTGACTTGCAGGCCTTCATCTTGCCTGCATCGCCGCCCGACGGGAACAGTGGCGTATTGGGTATTCTCGGCGTCATGAAAACCTGTGGGAGCGGGCTTGCCCGCGAAGGCGTCAGCACATCCAACCTCTTCGGCGGCTGACATACCGCTTTCGCGAGCAAGCCCGCTCCCACAGCACTCTGTGTTGGCCGTAGCCTGCCTAGAATCCATGCGGGGTCGAGCGGGTAACGATGGCCTCGACATTCAAGCCCCGAGGCAAGGCACCGTACACCCGGCCGACCGAACCCAGGCGACTGGCAATGAAGGCATCGCTGACGTCGCTGTTGCCCGCCTCGAGCAACAGCTTGGCTTGCAGGCCCACGGCGATGTCTTCGGTCACTTGCCGGGCGCGGTACTGGATATCGTCGGTGTCCTTGAACGCGGCGTGCAATTGGTGGATGTGGCCAGCCAGGCGTTTGTCGCCGTGGCCGTCGCCCAATTCGCTGAACAATACCTCCAGCACGCCGGGCTCCTTGGACAAGGCGCGCAGCACATCCAGGCATTGCACGTTGCCGGAGCCTTCCCACGTCGAGTTGACCGGCGCTTCGCGGTACAGACGCGGCAGGATGCTGTCTTCGACGTAGCCGGCACCGCCCATGCATTCGGCGGCTTCGTTGATCATCGCGGGGGCGCGCTTGCAGATCCAGTACTTGCCCACCGCCGTCACCAGCCGGGCGAACTTGGCCTCGTGCTCGTCACTCAAGTGGTCCAGCGCCCGGCCCATGCGCAAGCTCAAGGCCAGCGCAGCCTCACTTTCCAGCGCCAGGTCGGCGAGGACGTTTTGCATCAGCGGCTGCTCGCTCAACAGCTTGCCACCGACCTTGCGGTGCGCACAGTGATGACTGGCCTGGGTCAACGCCTGGCGCATCAGGGCGCTGGAGCCGACCATGCAATCGAAGCGGGTCATGGCGACCATCTCGATGATCGTCGGCACGCCGCGGCCTTCTTCACCGACCATCCAGGCCAGTGCGCCACGGAACTCGACTTCGCTGGAGGCGTTGGAACAGTTGCCCAGCTTGTTCTTCAACCGTTGGATGTAGAACTGATTGCGGGTGTCGTCGGGGCGATGGCGCGGCAGCAGGAAACAGGTCAGGCCTTTGTCGGTCTGGGCCAAGGTGAGGAAGGCATCGCACATCGGCGCCGAACAGAACCATTTGTGGCCCACCAGTTCATAGGCCTGGCCCGGGCCGCTGGCGCCCACCGGATAGGCTTTGGTGGTGTTGGCCCGCACATCGGTGCCGCCCTGCTTTTCGGTCATCGCCATGCCCAGGGTCACCCCGGCCTTGTGGGCCATGCCGACGTTGCGCGGGTCGTATTCGGTGGCAAGCACCTTGGGCAGCCAGCGCTCGGCCAGATCCGGCTGCAAGCGCAGCGCCGGTACGCTGGCGAAGGTCATGGTCAGCGGGCAACCGGTGCCGGCTTCGGCCTGGCTGTGCAAATAGGTCATCGAGGCCCGGGCGACATGCGCACCGGGTTGCGGCTGCGCCCAGGGCAAACTGGGCAGGCCGTGCTCGACGGCGGTGCGCATCAACTGGTGATAAGCCGGATGGAACTCCACCAGGTCGATGCGATGGCCGTAACGGTCGTGGCTGGAGAACACCGGTTTGTTCTGGTTGGCCAGGAAACCCGCTTCCATCAACGGCCCGCCGGCCAGCGCCCCATACGCATCGATCCGCGCCTGCGCCCAGCCCGCCCCAAAGTACTGCGACCACTGCTGCAGCGGCAGGTCGATGCGGTACAGGTTGGCGCCATCCAGGGACGGCGGTTGGTTGGTGACGTCGTGGGTTTCAGCGAACTGGTGCAGGTTCATGACAGGGCTCCTCGATCGGGCAGGGATTCAGTTAAGCACCGCCTCCAGGCCGGACAAAGTGTCATAACCGCCTAAATATCGGCGCTTTCACCCTGTCTCGGGCACAGCACCCGGCGCTGGAGCATCGCCTGCAGTGCCTCGAATTTCACGGGTTTGTTCAGGTAATCGATCTGAGCGCCCGAGGGGCAGCATTCGCGCGCCACATTCGGGCTGACCACCAGCACCGGCAGTTCCTCGCAGCCGGGCAAGGTGTGGATCTGGCAGCCGAGCGACACGCCGTCCAGCGGCGGCAACTGGCAGTCGAGCAGCACCGCATCAAAGCGCTCGCCGTGCAGCAGATCCAGCGCGGCGCGGCCACTGTCGGCGGTGCGCACCCGATAACCGAGCTTGAGCAACATGCCGCGCATGACCAACTGATCGATGCTGTTGTCATCGGCCAGTAGCACCGTGCAATCCTGCGGCAGGCGCGAGCCTTGGCGGCCACCGAAGGAAAACGGCGTCGGGACCGCCGCTGGCAAGGCCACGTCAAACTCCACGTCCAACTGGAAACGGCTGCCACGACCGGGTTCGGAGGTGTGGGTCAGGCGTCCGCCCAGCAGTTCCACCAGTTGCCGGCAGATGGCCAGGCCCACGCCGAGACCGCCGTATTCGCGGGTCATCGAGCCGTCGAGTTGGAAGAAGCGCTGGTACAAGGTCGCTTCCCCCAGGTCGGTAAAACCGATTCCGGTGTCGATGACAGCAAAGGACAGCACCAGCCGATCAAGCGCCGTCGGCCTGCCGCTGACTCGCAGGGCCAGGCCGCCAACCCGGGTGAACTTGATGGCGTTGTCCAGCAGGCATTCCAGGCTCTGGGCCAGTTTGCCACTGTCGCCAAGCAACCGGTCCGCCAGGCCAGGGGCCACGTCGACCTTGAAATCCAGGCCCTTGGCCGCCGCATTGGCGCCGAACTGCACCTGCAGCGCATCGACCACCCCACGCAGGCTGAACGGTGCCGGATAGACCTTGAGCTTGCCGGCCTGCAACTCGGTCAGGGTGAGGATGCCGTTGACCATGCGCATCATGTCCCGCGCCGAACCGGCGGCGGTCTGTTGATACTGGGTCAGCTCCTCGTCCATCTCGACGGTTTCCATCAGCTCAAGGGAACCGATCACGCCATTCATCGGTGTGCGCAGTTCATGGGTCAGGGTGGCGAGGAATTCATCCTTGAGCTTGTTGCCGTGGGCCAGTTGCTGGTTGAGCACTTCGAGTTTCTGCCCGGCGTCCAACAGGGTCTGGGCCTGCTGTTCGCGCATGGCATTGATGCGGTCGGCCAGGGCCAGGGACAACAGTGCCACTTCGATGGCCGAGCCGATCTGGCTGGCGTACATGGTCAAAAAGACGTTCGGCAGGTAACCGAGCACCATCAACGTATTGACAATGCCCCCCAGCAGAAACGCCGACCAGGCAATGATGAAATAACGCGCCACCCGCAGACCACGCCACCAGGCGAACAGGCCGGCGGCGAAGATCACCACGGTGAACAGCAGCGCCAACACCGTCGCCAGGCGCAGCGCCAGGGCATAACTGGTCATCAGCGACAGGCCGACCACCACAGCGCTGTAGGCGATCAGCGCCAGCAGCAAGCGGTCCAGCCAACGGCTGTGCTGGGCGGTTTGCAGGAAACTGCGGGCGAACTGGCTGCCAAACAGGCCCGCGCAGCCGATGAAGAACGGCGTCGCGGCGTTTGCCCACCAGGGGTTGTCCGGCCAGAAATATTCCACGGCGGCACCGTTGACCGACAACTGGTACAGGCCGAACGAGGCAATGTAGAAGATGTAATAGAGGTAGCTGGTATCGCGCACGCTCAGGTAGATGAACAGGTTGTAGACCAGCATCCCCAGCAGCACGCCATAGATGATCCCCAGTACATACAAGCGCACCGGCTGTTGTTCGAGGTAAGCGGTGCTCGACCACAGCGTCAGCGGCGCCTGGATCGAACCCTGGCTTTGCAGGCGCAGGTAGAGGGTCTGCCGTTGTTCGGGCTTGAAAGCCAGGCTGAACAGGTAGTTGTTCTGGCGGATCTCGCGGCTGGCGAACGGCAAGGCATCACCGGTCTGGCGAACCAGGCGATAGCCCCCCGACGCATCGGGCAAATACAAGTCGAGGTGGTCCAGCGGCGGGTATGCCAGCTCCAGCAGCCAGGTACGCTGGGCGTCCGGATTGGCAGGACGGTAGTGCAGGTCGATTTTCAACCAGAAGGCTGATCGCGAGTAACCGGCGTTCAGCGTGGCTTGGTCGTGGGCTTTGAAAGCACCGGCGCCAGCCTGGGCCAGGACATCGTCAATAGAGGCCGTGCCGCTCGCATCTTCGAACACCTGCAGGGCATGGCCCAAGGGCAGGTTTTGGGTGAATTCATCGAATTCGAGAGCACTTGCCAGAGGGGACAAGCACAGCAACAACATCAGCAAATAGCGCATTTAAGCCCCAGCGCGGCCTGTCCGGTTGAGTCAGGAAGCCCCCCATTCCCTGAGTAGACGTAAAACCGGCATTACCTGTTATGAGTTGGATCCATCTCTAGCATAGCCGTTGATGGCCAATTTGCACCATTGAAATTTTTCCTACAGAAGGCTCTAGAACGGGCGTTCCAGCGCTAAGCATTGAAATAGAGCTGTTGCTTTGGTCAGACAGGAATCTTGAACGATGACCGTGGCGAGGGAGCTTGCTCCCGCTGAGGTGCGAAGCGCCTCCCCGATAACAGGCGGCCGCTTCGCGCCCGAGCGGGAGCAAGCTCCCTCGCCACGATGAGCCGGGCCTTGCCATCACAGCCAGCGTACAAATCCTCTGACTCCCGCCAACCGATAAAACAGGTTTGGTGGTAAGCTCGCGCACCATGAATATCTACAGCTCTCGCCCCGTTGTCCTCTGTCTCTCCGGCCACGATCCCAGTGGTGGCGCCGGCTTGCAGGCAGATATCGAAGCCCTGCTCGCCCAGGGTTGTCATGCCGCCCCTGCCGTTACCGCATTGACCGTGCAAGACACCGTCAACGTCAGCGATTTCCGAGTGCTCGACCGAGAGTGGGTACTGGCACAAGCCAATGCCGTGCTCAACGATGCCCAGGTGGCAGCGGTCAAGCTGGGGATGCTTGGCTCACTGGAAATGGTCGACACGGTGGTCGAACTGCTCCAGGCGCACCCGCACCTGCCGATGGTCTGCGACCCGGTGCTGCGCGCCGGCGGTGGCGGGCGCCTGGGCAAGGATGAGGTCGGCTACGCCATGCGCGAACGCCTGCTGCCCCTGGCAATCATCGCCACCCCCAACCTGCCTGAAGCACGCATCCTTGCTGAATTGCCCGAGGGCAGTGCCGACGAGTGCGCGGAAAAACTGCTGCCCTTCGTCAAACACCTGTTGATCACCGGTGGTCACGGCGACGAACATGAAGTCCATAATCGCCTGTACAGCCGCGACGGAGGGCGCGAAACCTTTACCTGCCAGCGTCTGCCCGGCAGCTACCACGGTTCCGGCTGCACCCTGGCCAGCGCCCTGGCCGGTCGGCTGGCCCAGGGCGAACAGCTCGCCAGCGCCGTCAAGACGGCACTGGATTACACCTGGCGCACCCTGCGCGATGCCGAACAACTGGGCAAAGGCCAGTTCGTACCGCGTCGCCTGCCGCTGGATTTCTGCTCGTAGCACCGGAGGCCTGTGGAATGAAATTACGTGGCCTTTACGCCATCACTGATAGCCAATTGCTGGCCGGCAAGTTCCTCGCTTATGTAGAAGCGGCGCTGGAAGGTGGCGTCACCCTGCTGCAATACCGCGACAAAAGCAGCGACGAGGCCCGCCGGCTGCGGGAAGCCGAAGCACTGCGCAACCTGTGCGAACGCTACAAGACCCAGTTGATCATCAACGACGACGCCGAACTGGCCGCGCGCCTGGGCGTTGGCGTGCACCTGGGCCAGACCGATGGCCCGTTGGCGCCAGTGCGGGCACTGCTCGGGCACAAGGCGATCATCGGTGCCACTTGCCACGCCAGCCTGGCACTGGCCGAACAGGCCGCCAGCGAAGGCGCCAGTTATGTCGCGTTCGGGCGTTTCTTCAATTCCAACACCAAGCCCGGCGCCCCCAGCGCAAACCTTGAACTGCTCGCACAGGCGCACCTCAAACTGCATATCCCGGTGTGCGCCATTGGCGGCATCACCCTGGACAATGCCGCCCCGCTGGTGGCCCACGGGGTCGACCTGCTGGCGGTGGTCCACGGCCTGTTCGGCGCCGACAGCACCACTGAAGTGACGCGCCGCGCCCGCGCCTTCAATGAGCTGCTGCAGATCAAATAGTCTATTTTCCGTTTTTGAGAGCCCAACCATGTCCCGTTCCGAAACCCTGTTTGCCAATGCCCAGAAACACATCCCCGGCGGCGTGAACTCGCCCGTTCGTGCGTTCAAGAGCGTCGGCGGCACCCCGCTGTTCTTCAAGCACGCCGAAGGCGCGTACGTCACCGACGAAGACGACAAGCGCTATGTGGATTACGTCGGCTCCTGGGGCCCGATGATCCTCGGCCACAGCCATCCGGACGTGCTGGATGCGGTGCGCAAGCAACTGGTACACGGCCTCTCCTACGGCGCCCCGACCGCGATGGAAACCGAGATGGCCGACCTGGTCTGCTCGATCGTGCCATCGATGGAAATGGTGCGCATGGTCAGCTCCGGCACCGAAGCGACCATGAGCGCGATCCGCCTGGCGCGGGGTTTTACCGGCCGCGACAGCATCATCAAGTTCGAAGGCTGCTACCACGGCCACTCCGACAGCCTGCTGGTCAAGGCCGGTTCTGGCGCATTGACCCAAGGCGTGCCGAGCTCGGCAGGCGTACCGGCAGCGTTCGCCAAACACACCCTGACCCTGCCATTCAACGACCTCGAAGAAGTCGAGAAGATGCTCGGCGAAGTCGGCCAGGAAGTGGCGTGCATCATCGTCGAGCCAGTGGCCGGCAACATGAACTGCGTGCCGCCGGCACCGGGTTTCCTCGAAGGCCTGCGCAGCCTGTGCGACCAGCATGGCGTGGTGTTGATTTTCGATGAAGTGATGACCGGTTTCCGCGTGGCCCTCGGCGGCGCCCAGGCCCATTACGGCGTCACGCCGGACCTGAGCACCTTCGGCAAGATCATCGGCGGCGGCATGCCGGTGGGCTGCTTCGGCGGCAAGCGCAAGATCATGGAATGCATCGCGCCGCTGGGCCCGGTCTACCAGGCCGGCACCTTGTCGGGCAACCCCCTGGCCATGGCCGCCGGCCTGACCACGCTGCGCCTGATCAGCCGCCCGGGCTTCCACGCCGAACTGACCGACTACACCACCCGCCTGCTCGACGGTTTGCAGGTCCGCGCCGACGCGGCCGGCATTCCGTTCGTGACCACCCAGGCCGGGGGCATGTTCGGCCTGTATTTCAGTGGCGCCGATGACATCGTCACCTTCGAAGACGTGATGGCCAGCGACGCCGACCGCTTCAAGCACTTCTTCCACCTGATGCTCGACGGCGGCGTGTACCTGGCCCCGAGCGCATTCGAAGCCGGTTTCACCTCCATCGCCCATGGCGAGACCGAGCTGAAGATCACCCTCGATGCGGCCGAACGGGCGTTTGCCGCGCTGAAGTAAGCCTGTGGATAACTGACGCTGGCTGAAGCTGGCGTCAGCGATTGCTGACAACCTCCCGCCTTTTTCCTACGTATTTATGCCCGAAGCAGCTATTAGCATTCCCTCGCAGCAGAAAAACGAGTAAAGACTTTGTAAGGATGGCCCTGCTTATTTCATAATGCGCGCTTATTGGATCCCCCGGAGGGTCCGCGCGCCCCTCAGAGGTAAGTCGATTCCCATGAACCGCACCGGCCGCACCCTTGCCTTGGGCTGCCTGTTGCTCCTTCAGCCCCTGCTCGCGAATGCACAGGCAGGCGGTAACTCGTTGTTGATCCCGGCGCTGGGCCGTTGCACGCTCAATACCCAGCCACAAGATCTCGCACCGGCACTCGACGCCTGTCAAAAAGCGGCGGACGCAGGTGATGCACAAGCGCAATACGAGTTGGGCGAGTTCTACTACGAAGGCAAGGCTGCGCCGCGCGACCTCAAGAAAGCCCTCGACTACTTCGAAAAAGCCTCGCTGCAAGGTCATGCCCAGGCGCAATTCAAGCTCGGCGGCATGTTCTTCCATGGCGAAGGCGTGCCAGCCAACAACGTCCAGGCCTATATCGTCCTGAAGATGGCCGCGGTCAACGGCGCCGAAGAAGCCCTGGACACCGCCGACGAAGTCGCCGAGCAAATGCCTCGTGACGAACTGGAAGTCGCCACCCAGGTGCTGGGGCAGATCTTTCGCAAATACCTGATGGAATTGCAGAACGCCGATGGGCGTACGCCCTTCTCGCCACTGCCCTAAGTTCACTGCGCCCCCCTGTGGCGAGGGGATTTATCCCCGCTGGGCTGCGAAGCGGCCCCAAATCCGTCAACTCAATCGAGCTCCAATACCGCAGAGTCAGGCTTTAGGGTCGCTTCGCGCCCCAGCGGGGATAAATCCCCTCGCCACAAGGACTGTGCCCGACCTTAGAGACTCATCTTGCCAAGAGCCGAGGGTTACTTCTCAGGCATCGGCATCGGAAACGGCATCACATTGCCGACCGCGCCGCGGGCTTCGCTGATTTTCGGGGTGCCCAGGCGTTCGACTTCGTCGATGCGCACGATCGAATGCATCGGCACGAAGCTGCGCACCACGCCTTCGAACTGCGCCTTGAGCTTTTCCTCGCTCGGATCGACGACCACTTGCGTGCGCTCGCCAAAGACGAATTCTTCCACTTCCAGGAAACCCCACAGATCACTTTGATAGATCTGCTTGGCGTACATTTCGAACACCTGGCCCTGGTTGAGGAAAATCACCTTGTAGATTGGAGCTTCACGTTTGGTCATGGCTGGCGAAACACATCGGCGGGTAAAAATGAGGGCGCGAACTATAGCATAGCCACTGCTCGCACAGCGGTAGGAACCGGGGGACTTGTTCCCTATAATGCGCGGTTCTTTGAATCACGTGATGATCCCGTCCATGGCCAAGAAGCTTTACATCGAAACCCACGGTTGCCAGATGAACGAGTACGACAGCTCGCGCATGGTCGATCTGCTGGGTGAACACCAGGCCCTGGAAGTCACCGCCCGCGCCGAAGACGCGGACGTGATCCTGCTCAACACCTGCTCGATTCGCGAACGCGCCCAGGACCGGGTGTATTCCCAGCTCGGCCGCTGGCGCGAACTGAAGTTGGCCAACCCGGAAATGGTCATCGCCGTGGGCGGTTGCGTGGCCAGCCAGGAAGGCGCGGCCATTCGTGATCGCGCGCCGTACGTGGACGTGGTCTTTGGCCCGCAGACCTTGCACCGCCTGCCGGAGATGATCGACGCCGCCCGCAGCACCAAGCTGCCGCAAGTGGACGTTTCGTTCCCGGAAATCGAAAAATTCGACCACCTGCCCGAACCGCGTATCGACGGCCCAAGTGCCTACGTGTCGGTGATGGAAGGTTGCAGCAAGTACTGCACGTTCTGCGTGGTGCCCTACACCCGCGGTGAAGAAGTCAGCCGACCGTTCGACGACGTGCTCGCCGAGATCATCCACCTGGCGGAAAACGGCGTGCGCGAAGTGACCCTGCTGGGGCAGAACGTCAACGGCTATCGCGGCCTGACCCATGACGGGCGCCTGGCGGATCTCGCCGAACTGATCCGCGTCGTGGCAGCGGTGGATGGCATCGACCGCATCCGCTACACCACGTCTCATCCGCTGGAGTTCTCCGACAGCCTGATCCAGGCCCACGCCGAAGTCCCCGAACTGGTCAAGCACCTGCACCTGCCGGTGCAATCGGGCTCCGACCGGATCCTTGCGGCCATGAAACGCAACCACACGGCGCTGGAGTACAAATCCAAGCTGCGCAAGTTGCGCGCAGCAGTGCCGGGGATCTGCATCAGCTCGGACTTTATCGTCGGCTTCCCTGGCGAAACCGAGAAAGACTTCCAGCAGACCATGAAGCTGATCGAAGACGTGGGCTTCGACTTCTCCTATTCCTTCGTCTACAGCCAGCGTCCTGGCACTCCGGCGGCCGACCTGGCGGACGACACGCCCGAAGAACTGAAAAAGGAGCGGCTCAACGCCTTGCAACATCGCCTCAACCAGCAAGGTTTCGAGATCAGCCGACAAATGGTCGGCTCCGTCCAGCGGATTCTGGTGACCGATTATTCGAAAAAAGACCCCGGCGAGCTGCAAGGACGTACCGAAAACAACCGCATCGTCAACTTCCGCTGCGACACCCCGGCCCTGATCGGCCAGTTCGCCGACGTGCACATCGACGCCGCGCAACCGCACTCCCTGCGCGGTTCGTTGATCCAGTAACAACGCGAATCCTTGTGGGAGCGGGCTTGCTCGCGAAGGCGGCATACCAGGCGATACCTGTACTGGATGAAAGACCGCTTTCGCGAGCAAGCCCGCTCCCACAAAAGACCGCGCCGGTCGCTGGAATCAGATTCGCCTGTTTAAGAGCTTTCGCACCCAGCCTACTGGCGTTATCCTTGATTTCACCTTAATTGCCCCCGGGCGGCTAAAAACGACCTTGAACGCACCCATCGAACCACATCGCTTTATTCTCGAGCCCTTTGAGGCTCGCCGCTTCGCCAATCTGTGCGGGCAATTCGACGAGCACCTGCGCTTGATCGAACAGCGCCTGGCCATCGAGATCCGCAACCGCGGAAACCAGTTCGAACTGATCGGCGAACCCAAGCACACCACCTCCGCGGAAAACCTGCTGCGCCGTCTCTATCGGGAAACCAAGGGGAGCGAGCTGTCGCCGGATACGGTCCACCTGTTCCTGCAGGAGTCGGCCGTCGAAGAACTCGACAACCATGCCCCGTCGGAACCTGCCGTGGCCCTGCGCACGAAAAAAGGCATGATTCGCCCGCGCGGCTTGAATCAGCAGCGCTACGTGAAGGAAATCCTGGGCAACGACATCAACTTCGGCATCGGCCCGGCCGGTACCGGCAAGACCTACCTGGCCGTGGCCTGCGCCGTCGATGCGCTGGAACGTGAACAGGTGCGGCGTATCCTGCTGGTGCGACCGGCGGTCGAAGCGGGTGAAAAACTCGGCTTCCTGCCCGGCGACCTGGCCCAGAAAATCGACCCGTACCTGCGCCCGCTCTATGACGCGCTGTATGAAATGCTCGGCTTCGAATACGTCGCCAAGCTGATCGAGCGCCAGGTCATCGAGGTCGCGCCGCTGGCCTACATGCGTGGTCGGACCCTGAACAACAGCTTCATCATCCTCGACGAAAGCCAGAACACCACGGTCGAGCAGATGAAAATGTTCCTGACCCGCATCGGCTTCGGCTCCACCGCCGTCATCACCGGGGACATCACCCAGGTCGACCTGCCCCGCGGCACCAAGTCCGGGCTGAACCATGTGATCCAGGTGCTCAAGGACGTGCCGGGCATCAGTTTCACGCACTTCATGCCCAAGGACGTGGTGCGTCATCCGTTGGTCCAGCGCATTGTCGAAGCCTACGAGCGCTTCGAGCATCGCGAGGCCGACGATGCGCCTGAAGGCAAAGGCAATCGCCACAATGCTTGAACTCGACCTGCAAGTGGCCTGCAAACACGCCGCCCCCAGCGAAGCCCAGTTCCGCCAATGGTGCGAACTGGCCCTGCGCCAGCGCAGCGCCGACTCGGAGCTGACGATCCGCCTGGTGGACGAGCCCGAAGGCCGTGAACTGAACCACACCTGGCGGCAGAAAGACTACGCCACCAACGTGCTGTCGTTCCCCGCCGACGTACCCGACGAACTGCTCGACATCCCACTGCTGGGCGATCTGGTGATCTGCGTCCCGGTGGTGGAGCGTGAAGCAGCCGAACAAGACAAGACCTCCGAGGCTCACTGGGCCCATCTGGTGATTCACGGCTGCTTGCATCTACTGGGTTACGACCATATAGAAGATGACGAAGCCGAAGAAATGGAAGCACTGGAACGAACGTTGCTTGCAGAGCTGGGTCATCCCGATCCCTACGCCGGCGACGAACACTGATACATCAACCTGTAACGACAAAGGATTCAGAGTAATCGCTATGAGCGAAGATCGATCGAGCAACGGGCAGAAGTCATGGCTGGGCAAGCTCACCCAGGCTTTTGCCCATGAGCCGAAAAACCGCCAGGAGCTGCTGGAGCTGCTGCGCGATGCACACCAGAACAAACTGCTGGACAGCGAAGCGCTGGCCATCGTCGAAGGCGCCATCCAGGTCGCTGACCTGCAAGTCCGGGACATCATGGTCCCGCGCTCGCAGATGGTCAGCATCAAGGCGACCCAGACCCCCCGTGAATTTTTGCCCGCCGTGGTCGACTCCGCTCACTCGCGCTATCCGGTCGTCGGCGAGAGCCATGACGACGTCATGGGCGTGCTGCTGGCCAAGGACCTGCTGCCGCTGATCCTTCAGGAAAACGGCGACAGCTTCAACATCAAGGACCTGTTGCGCCCGGCCACCTTCGTGCCCGAGTCCAAGCGCCTGAACGTGCTGCTGCGTGAATTCCGCGCCAACCACAACCACATGGCCATCGTCATCGACGAATACGGCGGCGTGGCCGGCCTGGTCACCATCGAAGACGTCCTCGAGCAGATCGTCGGCGACATCGAGGACGAGCACGACGTCGAGGAAGACAGCTACATCAAGCCCCTGCCCAGCGGCGACTTCCTGATCAAGGCCCTGACGCCGATCGAGAACTTCAACGAATTCTTCGACAGCCAATTCTCCGACGATGAGTTCGACACCGTTGGCGGCCTGGTGATGAGTGCTTTCGGGCATCTGCCCAAGCGCAACGAAACCACGGAAATCGGCTCCTGGCGCTTCCGCATCCTGAATGCCGACAGCCGTCGGATTCACTTGCTGCGCCTGTCGCCCATTGGCCGATAACCCCTGCGAGACCCGCTAAGGACAAAAATGCGCTGGATAACCCGCCCCGGCTGGCCCGGTAACCTGCTGGCCATGGCGGCCGGTGCGATCACCACCCTGGCCTTGGCGCCGTTCGACCTCTGGCCGCTGGCATTGCTGGCGGTCGGCTTGTTCTACGCCGGGCTGCGCGAGCTCTCGCCACGCCAGGCCCTGGGCCGAGGCTGGTGTTTCGGTTTTGGCCTGTTTGGTGCCGGCACCAGTTGGATCTACGTCAGCATCCACAACTTCGGCGGCGCCTCGGTGCTGCTCGCCGGGTTATTGATGCTGCTGTTCATCGCCGCCATCGCCTGGTTCTTCGCCCTGCCCGCCTGGCTGTGGGCACGCTGGTTGCGCCGCAACGAGGCGCCGCTGGCCGATGCCCTGGCGTTCGCCGCGCTGTGGTTGGGCCAGGAAGCTTTCCGCGGCTGGTTCCTCACCGGGTTCCCCTGGCTGTACTCCGGCTACAGCCAGCTCAACGGCCCGCTGGCCGGCCTCGCGCCGCTGGGCGGGATGTGGCTGATCTCCTTCACCCTGGCCTTGACCGCCGCGCTGCTGTACAACGCGCCCCGGTTGATCCGCACCGGACGCAAGGGCTTTATCGCCGCGGGCGTGATGCTGCTGATCGGCCCATGGGTGGCCGGCCTGGCCCTCAAGGGCCATGCCTGGACCAGTCCTTCGGGCGACCCGCTGAGCGTCGCGGCGATCCAGGGCAACATCGAACAAAGCATGAAGTGGGACCCCGAGCAGCTCAACGCGCAGTTGGCGCTGTACCGCGACATGAGCTTTGCGTCCAAGCGCGTCGACCTGTTGATCTGGCCGGAAACCGCAGTACCGGTGCTCAAGGAATCTGCCCAGGGTTATCTGGACATGATGGGCAGCTTCGCCGCCGAGCGGCATTCGGCGTTGATTACCGGTGTGCCGATTCGCCAACTAGTGCGCCACGAGAAGCGTTACTTCAACGGCATCACCGTGACCGGCGAAGGCGACGGTACTTACTTGAAGCAAAAGCTCGTGCCGTTTGGCGAATACGTGCCGCTACAGGACATCCTGCGCGGCCTGATCGCCTTCTTCGACCTGCCCATGTCGGACTTCGCCCGGGGCCCGGCCGACCAGCCACTGCTGCAAGCCAAGGGTTACCAGATCGCGCCGTTCATCTGCTATGAAGTGGTCTATCCGGAATTTGCCGCCAGCTTGTCAGCGCGCAGCGACCTGTTGCTGACCATCAGCAACGACACCTGGTTCGGCACCTCGATCGGCCCGTTGCAACACCTGCAAATGGCCCAGATGCGCGCCCTGGAAGCCGGTCGCTGGATGATCCGCGCCACCAACAACGGCGTCACCGGGCTGATCAACCCCTTCGGCCAGATCACCGCACAGATCCCGCAATTCGAGCGTGGCATCCTGTACGGCGAAGTGGTGCCGATGCACGACCTGACGCCGTACCTGCAATGGCGCTCATGGCCGCTGATCATTTTGTGCCTGTCGCTGTTGGGCTGGGCGTTGATGGCGAGCCGGATGGCCAAGACCGTTTAAGGCCTCTGCCCCCCCCTTGTGGCGAGGGAGCTTGCTCCCGCTGGGTGGCGCAGCCGCCCCGTTTTTCCCAACCACTGAAGATGTTCCAGCCCGGCGACAGTGGCGTCTGCTGCGCAGCCGAGCGGGAGCAAGCTCCCTCGCCACAGAAGCTCGCTAGCCCATGACATTGGCGAACACCCATGCATTGGATGTCTGCACAAGGCAGGCGACTACCCACTCTGGAAGACCATTGAGCTCTTGTGGCGAGGGAGCTTGCTCCCGCTCGGCTGCGCAGCAGGCCCTGTTTTTAGGGGGACCGCTTCGCGGCCCAGCGGGAGCAAGCTCCCTCGCCACAACCATGTTCGGCCCACACATTTCGTATGCTCAGCGATAGAACAACCAATACCCCAACAACCCCATCGCCTCATTCATCAACTGCCCGGACTGCCAGATCGACTTGAACTCCGGCATCCAGCCACCCAGTGGCCGGGCATTGTCCGGGCCCAGGAAGCCGACAGGCGCCGGCACCACTTCAAATCCTGACCGCTCGAAACTCCAGACCGCCCGCGGCATGTGCCACGCCTGGGTCACCACCACAACCCGTTTGATGCCTTCCGGCAACAGGATCTCGGCGCTCATCTGGGCGTTTTCCCAGGTGGTGCGGCTACGTCCTTCCTGCCAACGCACGTTGACGCCAAAATCCTCCAGCATCGAGTCGGCCATCAACTTGGCCTCGCTGGGCGGGGTGCCGTAGTGCAAGCCGCCAGTGGTCAGCACGGGCAAGCCCGACGCCTTGGCCAGTCGCGCCGCATAACGCTGGCGTTCGAGGCCGACACCGGTGGGCTGGTCGGAACCCCAGGCCAGGTCACCGCGCTCGCGACCGGAACCCAGCACCACGATGGCGTCGGCACGCTGGGCCAGGGTCGCCCATTCACTGCGCAGCAGCGGCGGCTCACGCTCCAATGCCTTGGCGCTCCACTGCACCACCACCGGCAGGCTCATCAACCAGAAACCGCCCAGGCCCACGGCGAAACACAGGCGGGCCAGGCGCGGCCGAGAATGGCGCCACCACCAGGCGAGCGCCAACAGCAGCAGAAGAATGCCGGGCGGCAATAGAAGTTGTTTGATGAAATAGCGAAAGGGCATCGGGCATCTCCATAGATGCCCGAAGCCTAAGGGGGTTGACGCAAAGCGACAACAGATTCGAAAAAGCCTTGAACCAAAAAAAGCGACACGCGTGAATCCGGCTTTACTTGAACTGCAGCGACCGGATCTTTACTGCATCCTTATCAGGCGTCCGGTCCTTGAGCCACACAACCTTGGCCGAACGGGGCGCTTCGAGACGCTTGAGTACCTGGGCCCCACTGGTGGGGGGGTTATGTCCGGCCTGTTCAAGGTAAGCCTTGACCAGTTCGAACTCTGCGGGGCTCAAGCCTCGCAGTTCCAGCTCTACCGGGCGCTCATCACGCAAGCGACCGGCGGTTCTTGCAGCGTCCAGGGCCACCCCGAGACGATCGATCAGTTTTTCGTACAACTCAGGTGTAGCGACTTTTCGTTGTGATTCAACCATCCCTCACCTCATTGAAGATAAGACTCACTCCCCATTGAGAAGCTTAGCTTCGCTGGGCAAACCGGCAGTGCGCCGCGACCAACGGCCCTGAACACGGGTCATCGCCGATGATCGGCAATAGCTCGGCGGTGGTTCGGCAGCAATCAGGGTTTCCCTCGGCAGAGCGCGGTCATGTATGCTACGGCGCTTCCTGTAACTCCACTTCCAGCTTGGCTGGGCATCGAAAACGCCGCATTCGGCGTCGTCTGCGTCCAGCATGGCAACGAAGAGGATTGGGCCACCCCATTCAGTACAAAAGTAGCCATGCACGAACACTACCAGCCCCGTGAAATCGAAGCCGCCGCCCAGTCGTTCTGGGACGAGCAAAAGTCCTTTGAAGTCAGTGAACAGCCAGGCAAGGAGACTTACTACTGCCTGTCGATGTTCCCTTACCCCAGCGGCAAGCTACACATGGGGCACGTGCGCAACTACACCATCGGCGACGTGATCTCCCGCTACCAGCGCATGCAAGGCAAGAACGTCCTGCAACCCATGGGTTGGGACGCCTTCGGCATGCCGGCGGAAAACGCCGCGATGAAGAACAACGTGGCCCCCGCCAAGTGGACCTACGAAAACATCGCCTACATGAAGACCCAGCTGCGTAGCCTGGGCCTGGCGGTGGATTGGTCCCGCGAGGTCACCACCTGCAAGCCCGACTACTACCGCTGGGAACAATGGCTGTTCACCCGCCTGTTCGAAAAAGGCGTGATCTACCGCAAGAACGGCACCGTGAACTGGGACCCGGTGGACCAGACCGTACTGGCCAACGAACAAGTGATCGACGGCCGCGGCTGGCGCTCCGGCGCGCTGATCGAAAAGCGCGAAATCCCGATGTACTACTTCAAGATCACCGCCTACGCGGATGAGCTCCTGGAGAGTCTCGACGAGCTGACCGGTTGGCCCGAGCAGGTCAAGACCATGCAGCGCAACTGGATCGGCAAGTCCCGGGGCATGGAAGTGCAGTTCCCCTACGACGTCGCCTCCATTGGCGAAGCCGGCACCCTGAAAGTCTTCACCACCCGCCCGGACACCCTGATGGGTGCCACGTATGTGGCCGTGGCCGCCGAGCATCCGCTGGCCACCCTGGCGGCCCGGAACAACCCTGAGCTGCAGGCGTTCATCGCCGAATGCAAGGGCGGCAGCGTCGCCGAAGCCGATGTCGCCACTCAAGAGAAGAAAGGCCTGGCAACGTCGTTGTTCGTCGAGCACCCGCTCACCGGCGAGAAGCTGCCGGTGTGGGTCGCCAACTACGTGCTGATGCACTATGGCGACGGCGCTGTCATGGCGGTGCCGGCCCACGACGAGCGTGATTTCGAATTCGCCCACAAGTACAACCTGCCGGTCAAACCGGTGGTGCGCACCAGCGCCGGCGACCAGACTCCCGCACCTTGGCAGGACGCCTATGGCGAACACGGCGAACTGATCAACTCCGGCGAGTTCAACGGCCTGGACTTCGCGGGCGCATTCGATGCCATCGAAGTCGCCCTGATCAAGAAGAACCTCGGCGCCTCGCGCACCCAATTCCGCCTGCGGGACTGGGGCATCAGCCGCCAGCGCTACTGGGGCTGCCCGATCCCGATCGTGCACTGCGACACCTGCGGCGACGTACCGGTGCCGGAAGACCAACTGCCAGTGGTCCTGCCGGAAGACGTCGTACCCGACGGCGCCGGTTCGCCCCTGGCGCGCATGCCCGAGTTCTATGAGTGCAACTGCCCGAAATGCGGTGCACCGGCCAAGCGCGAAACCGACACCATGGACACCTTCGTCGAGTCCTCCTGGTATTACGCGCGCTACGCCTCGCCGCACTATGAGGGCGGCCTGGTGGAAAAATCCGCGGCCGACCACTGGTTGCCAGTGGACCAGTACATCGGCGGCATCGAACACGCCATTCTCCACCTGCTCTACGCACGCTTCTTCCACAAGCTGATGCGTGACGAAGGCCTGGTGAGCTCCAACGAGCCGTTCAAGAACCTGCTGACCCAAGGCATGGTGATCGCCGAGACTTACTATCGTCGCGAAGCCAACGGTGCCTACACCTGGTTCAACCCGAGCGACGTCGAGCTCGAACGCGACAGCAAGGCCAAGGTCATCAGCGCCAAGCTGATCGCCGACGGCCTGCCGGTGGAAATCGGCGGCACCGAGAAAATGGCCAAGTCGAAGAACAACGGCGTCGACCCACAGTCGATGATCGACCAGTTCGGCGCGGACACCTGCCGCCTGTTCATGATGTTCGCCTCGCCACCTGACATGAGCGCGGAATGGTCCGACTCGGGCGTCGAGGGCTCGCACCGCTTCCTCAAGCGCGTCTGGCGCCTGGCCCAAGCCCACGTCACCCAGGGCCTGCCGGGCAAACTGGCCGTCGCCAGCCTGAACGACGAGCAGAAAGCCGTCCGTCGCTCGATTCACCTGGCCATCAAGCAGGCCAGCCATGACGTCGGCCAGAACCACAAATTCAACACCGCCATCGCCCAGGTGATGACGCTGATGAACGTGCTGGAAAAAGCCGCGCAAGGCACCGAGCAGGATCGCGCACTGGTTCACGAAGGCCTGGAAGCCGTGACGTTGCTGCTCGCGCCGATCACCCCACACATCAGCCACGAGCTGTGGAATCAACTGGGTCACGCCGACCCGGTGATTGATGCACGCTGGCCGGTGGTGGACGAAACCGCGCTGGTGCAGGACAGCCTGACCCTGGTTATCCAGGTCAACGGCAAGCTGCGCGGCCAGATCGAAATGCCGGCTGCGGCAACGCGCGAAGAAGTTGAAGCCGCCGCGCGGGCCAATGAAAACGTGCTGCGCTTCGTCGATGGCCTGACCATTCGCAAAGTGATCGTCGTGCCCGGCAAGCTGGTCAACATCGTCGCAAGCTAATTGGATCGGGCGCGAGGCTCAAGCCTGGCGCCGAATACAACCTGCGGGGTCGCATGGTCGACCCCCATAGGGTTCAAGGGGAGCAACAAGATGATCAAACGTAATCTGCTGGTAGTGGGCCTGGCGGTCCTGTTGAGCGCCTGCGGCTTCCAACTGCGCGGCACCGGCACCACCGAGCTGGCCATCACGGAACTGGACCTCAGCGCACGGGACGCCTATGGCGACACCGTGAAACTGCTGCGCGACACCCTGGAAAACAGTGGCGTGAAAGTCTACAGCGGGGCCCCGTACAAGCTGGTACTGGCCCGTGAACAGCAGAGCCAGCGCAGCCTGAGCTATGCCGGTGCCGGTCGTTCCGCCGAGTACGAACTGAACAACGTACTGAGCTATGAGATCCGCGGCCAGAACGACCTGGTACTGCTGGACGACAAGCTGCAGGTGCAGAAGGTCTACCTGCACGATGGCAACAACATCACCGGTTCCGACCAGGAGTCGAGCGAAGTGCGCGATGAAATGCGTCGTGACCTCGTGCAACGCATGATGCTGCGCCTGCAACAGCTGAGCCCGGCCCAGCTGGAGCAACTGCAACAGACCGCCAACGCCCGCGCCAAGGCCGAAGCCGATGCGCTGGAAGCGGCACGCAAGGCTGAAGCGGAAACCCCGCAACAGTCGCCGATGCAGATCCCGGCTGAATAAGCCTTGCGGGGCGCTCCGGCGCCCCGCTCGCCTTCTCTTATGAAGCTCGCTCCCGCCCAACTCGGCAAACACCTGCAAGGCGCCCTCGCGCCGGTCTACATCATCAGTGGCGATGACCCACTGCTGTGCCAGGAAGCCGCCGACGCCATCCGCGCCGCTGCACGCCAGCAAGGTTTCGACGAGCGCCAGGTATTTGCCGCCGACGCCAGTTTCGACTGGGGCACGCTGCTGCAGGCCGGGGCGAGCATGTCGTTGTTCGCCGAAAAACGCCTACTGGAGCTGCGTTTGCCGTCTGGCAAACCCGGTGACAAAGGCGCCGCTGCGCTGATCGAATATTGCTCTCGCCCGGCCGAGGACACCGTGCTGCTCATCAGCTTGCCGAAACTCGACGGCAGCGCGCAAAAGACCAAATGGGGCAAGGCCCTGGTCGAAGGCCCGCAGACCCAGTTCGTGCAGATCTGGCCGGTGGATGTCAGCCAGTTGCCCAGCTGGATCCGCCAGCGCCTGTCCCAGGCCGGCCTCTCGGCCAGCCAGGACGCGGTGGAACTGATCGCCGCCCGGGTCGAAGGCAACCTGTTGGCCGCTGCCCAGGAAATCGAAAAGCTCAAGCTGATGGCCGAAGGCGGCCAGATCACCGTGGAAACGGTGCAAGCCGCCGTGGCCGACAGTGCGCGCTTCGATGTCTTCGGGCTGACCGATGCGATCCTCAACGGTGAGGCCGCCCATGCCCTGCGCATGCTCGAAGGCCTGCGGGGCGAAGGCGTCGAGCCGCCGGTGATCCTCTGGGCCCTGGCCCGGGAATTACGCCTGCTGGCCAACCTGTCCCTGCAATACAGCCAGGGCGTCCCACTGGACAAAGCCTTCAGCCAGGCCCGCCCACCGGTGTGGGACAAACGCAAACCGCTGATGAGCAAGGCCCTGCAACGCTATTCCGCATCGCGCTGGGCGCAATTGCTGCTCGAAGCCCAGCGCATCGACGCGCAGATCAAGGGCCAGGCCGCCGGCTCACCGTGGATGAGCCTCAGTCGCTTGTCGCTGTTGATGGCCGGTCAACGATTGCCCCTGCCTGCCGAGTAAACACACTCAGGCCAGAGGGCTTTCTGTGGCGAGGGAGCTTGCTCCCGCTGGGGCGCGAAGCGGCCCTGTTTTTCGGGTCTGCTTCGCAGCCCAGCGGGAGCAAGCTCCCTCGCCACACAAAAGCTGTCTCCCCCAAATCCGCCACCTGAGGCGAAACTTCCTACTGCATGCAGGGACTGGACAGCCCGCCAACTCTGCCCCATGATTTGCCCCGCAAAACCACCCCACGAGAGACACCATCATGAGCAAAAAGCCATCCAGGCATGGCCCCAACAAGGCCAAATCCATCGTCGCCCAGCCCCTGTTCCGCAGCCGCCAGGAACGACCCGCCAAGGGCAAAGGCAGCTACCGCCGCGAAGCCTTCCAGTCTGACAACTGGGAGGCTTCTTGCTTTGTGGCAGCTTGAAACACCCGGACAAGCCCTACACCCCTTTCGCATGATAAGGTCAGCACCTGATTTGTATTTCTGGACCCGTGCATGCCCTTCTGTCTTTCCCATCGTTGGCCACTGCGCCAGATGATTGTTGCCGCCAGCGTTGCCCTGCTTGTCGCCTGCGCCGAAAAACCTACTGCCGCCGACGCCCAACCGCTCCAGACAGCCCCCGCCGTGACCGCTCCGGCCATCGTCCCGCCCCTGGTGCCGACCGGTGAAGACCTGGCCATTGCGCCCACCCAGACCTTCGCGCAATGGCAAGCAGGGTTTCGCAAGGAGGCACTGGCCGCCGGGATCCGTGGCGACCTGTTCGATCGTGCGTTTGTCGGCGTCAGCCCGGACATGAGCGTGATCAAGGCCGATCGCAGCCAGCCGGAATTCACCCGTCCCGTGTGGGAATACCTCGATGGCGCGCTATCGCCACTGCGGGTCAACAAAGGCAAGAGCCTGATCCAGCAGAACGCCCAGGTCCTGCAAAGTATCGAGCAGCGTTATGGCGTTGATCGCGAGGCGCTGGTGGCGGTGTGGGGCATGGAGAGCAACTTCGGCCAGTTCCAGGGTAGCAAGTCGGTGATCAATTCCCTGGCGACCTTGGCCTACGAAGGACGACGCCCGGGTTTTGCCCATGCGCAACTGATCGCCGCGCTGCAAATCCTGCAACAGGGCGATATCACACCGGAAAAAATGCTCGGTTCCTGGGCCGGCGCCATGGGCCAGACCCAGTTCATTCCCACCACGTACAACACCCATGCAGTGGATTTCGATGGCGACGGTCGCCGCGACATCTGGGGCAGCTCCACCGACGCCCTGGCCTCGACCGCCCATTACCTGCAAAGCTCCGGCTGGCAGCGTGGCCAGCCATGGGGGTTCGAGGTCGATCTCCCAGAGGGCTTCGACTACACCCTGGCCGATGGCACGATCCGCAAGCCTGTTGCTGAATGGGAGCGACTGGGGGTTTCAGAATATGGCGGCCTGCCAATAACCCCGGATGACAAACAGCTCTCGGCGTCTCTGCTCCTGCCGGCCGGCCATCGCGGCCCGGCGTTCCTGATCTTCGATAACTTCCGCGCCATCCTCAAGTACAACAACTCGTCGTCCTATGCCTTGGCGGTCGGGTTGTTGTCAAAGCGCTTTACCGACGGCGGACTGGTCTATGGCCAGTGGCCCAAGGAGGACCAGCCCCTGAGCCGCAGCGAACGCATCGAATTGCAGACACTGCTGAGCAAGCACAACTACGACGCGGGCAACCCCGATGGCATCATCGGCGCCAACACCCGCAAGGCCATCCGCAGTGCCCAGCAGTCGTTCGGCTGGCCGGCGGATGGGTATCCGACGCAGCAGTTGCTGGAAGCATTGCGTAACCGCTGAATTGCCGTATGGCGGCTACCGCTATCGCGAGCTTGCTCGCGATAGCTGACTCCCAGGCGCTACATGACTATCGACTGACCACCACATCCTGCTCCAGCACCAACCTCTTCTCCTCCGCATCGAGCGTCACCAAGGCCCCCATGGGCAAGGTCAGGTTCGGATCGCAGTGCCCGCTGCGCCAGCCGGACAGCACCGGGATACGCAACGGCTCGAAGGTCTGCTTGAACAAGCGGTTCAACGTCTCGACGTCGACCCCGGCCACATCCCCCACCAAAACGCCGCGTAGCTGGTGCAACGTGCCGGCCAATCGCAGTTGAGTCAGCAATCGGTCGATGCGATACAGCGGCTCGTTGACGTCTTCGATGAACAGGATCACCCCTTCGGCGTCGATCTGAAAAGGCGTGCCCATGGTCGCGGCAATCATCGACAGGTTGCCGCCCAGCAGACGTCCGTGGGCGATGCCTGGCTCGACGGTGGTCAATGGGTAGGCTGCGGGGTGGTTCAGCTCGCTGCCGGCCTTCAACTGTCCACGCAGCAGGCTGAAAAACGAGGTGACGGTCGGGGGTTCCTTGTCGCCCAGCAGATCGGCGTTGAGCAGCGGGCCGTGGAAGGTCACGAAGCCTGCGTAGCGGCTGATGGCCAGGTGCAGGGCGGTGATGTCGCTGTAGCCTACGAATGGCTTGGGGTTGCGTCTTAGGAGCTCGAAGTCTATGCGATCCAGTAGCCGGGGCGTGCCGTAGCCGCCTCGTAGGCAGATGATGGTTTTGACTTCTGGGTCGGCGAAGGCGGTGTGCAGGTCGTTGAGGCGTATTTCGTCGCTGCCGGCCAGGTAGCCGTCCTTTTCATAGACGCCTGGGAAGATCCGTAGCTCATGACCTCGGGCGCGCATCCATTGGATGGCTTTTTCTGTGTCCAGGGGGGCCGGGCCGGCGGGGGCGATCACGGCGATCATCCCTTCGGACGGAAGTGCCGGGACGGGTTGATGTGGAGATAGGGTGTGGGTGGGGCGGACGGTCATCCATGCATCTCCCGGTTTGAGTCGTGCTTATGTGTGAATATCCGTTGCTGCGGTAACGGCTACTTATGGTTCCGCTCTTACAGCGGCTCACTTTTGAAAAGCGCAAAAGTAAGCAAAACGCTCTTGCCCCACCACTCGGTGCCTCGCCTAGGCTCGGCATGCCCTCACTCCGGCATTGCTCCGTGGGCCGCCGCGAAGGGCCATCCATGGCCCAGCGCGGCTATCCCGGCATCCATGCCGGGATGCCCACTGCGCAATGCCTGCGTTCGGCCA